>NZ_JAZHPF010000030.1 GCF_036543075.1 Deinococcus sp. YIM 134068 | reverse complement strand
GGGTGGGGGGTGGGGGTGGGGGGCGTTGCTAGAGGGGAGACAGACTCGGCACAGGCAGACCACGCTTGATTTCAACAACCGGGAGGCTGACCACGAGGTTATCCTATGTTCAGTGACCCGCTCATCTCACGTGACCGTTCAGATTTCCCCCGGCTTGAAGCGGATGCGGCTGCCCAACCGGAGTCTTCAAGTCTGTCTCGTAGAGCGTAGCTCGTTTGGCCGCTATGCCACCGAGTTTGCCCGAGCAGGGTTATATGTTCTTATAGACGACCCCTTTGAAATTTCACGAGTATACGTAGGCGAAACAGAAAAGCTGTCTACCCGCTTGACACAGCACTTCCGAGACCCTGATAAAGCAGATTTTCATGCTGCCATCACCGTACATGACGATGGCACTTTGCTGGACAAACTAGGGGCCAAGTATCTCGAACATCGTGTGGTAGCGACATTGAGCCAACACGGACTGGCCTCCAACGTAGTCAGACCCACAGCACCGAGGGTAGCAGACCACATAGCCGACGCTTTGGAAGAGCTTTTCTCCGACCTACAGTTCGTATGTTTCAGCGTTAACCTCAATCTTTTCGAGCGTCAAAGAGTACGTCGCGATCAGACACGCAAAGCAGTCGGCAAGATTGGTGGAATAAAACAACGTGGACGTGTAGCGGGAACTAACAGAAAGTCGAAAAATAGCTGGGATGCCCTAATGGCATGGTTAGAGCTTAGGACGGAGCAAAGCGAGTCGGCCTCTGTTATTGCAGATTTTATAGCTCAGGGAGGACCAGCAGGTGGAGCGCCTAAGGAACTACACATAGCAGCCCACAGAGTTTTAAAAACTGCCTCCGGTGCAGGATTCAAGTTCAAGAGCTGAGTTGCTTCAAATCGGCGCGTCCTCCTGAAACCTCGGCTCCCGCTTCTCGCGCAGGCTCGCCAGCCCCTCGCGCACGTCGGGACCCGTGAAGCCGAGGAATTCGAGGGCGAGGCTGGCGTCGAAGGTCGGTCCCATCTGCCGCAGCCAGTTGTTCAGGGCGTACTTCGTCCAGCGGACGGCGGTGGGGCTGCCGCTCGCCAGCGTCCGGGCGACTTTCCATGCGCGCTCCAGCAACTCCTCGTCGGGAACGCACAGGCTGATCAGGCCGATGCGCTCTGCCTCCTCGCCGCTCACGGGTTCGCCGGTCAGGAGGTGGTACTTGGCCTTGTTTAAGCCGCACAGCAGGGGCCAGATGATCGCGGCGTGGTCCCCAGCGGCCACACCTAATCTCACGTGACCGTCGAGCAGCCGCGCCGTCCTCGCCGCCACGCTCACGTCCGCGAGCAGGGCGACCGCCAGTCCAGCGCCCACGCAGGGGCCGTGAATGGCGCTCACGATGGGCTTGCCGCAGTTGACGACGTTGTACACGAGGTCGCGCGCCTCCCGCCACACGCGGGCCAGCGCCGTGAAGTCACTCGCCATCTCCTCGATCAGCTCGAAGTCCCCGCCGGAGGAAAAGCCGCGCCCCTCGCCCCGGATGAGGACACAGCGCACGCCCTGGGCCGCGTCGATGTCGCGCCAGACGTAGGTCAGCGCGCGGTGGGCGTCGGCGTCCACCGAGTTCAGCGTCCTGTCGTTGCGGAGGACGATTTCGAGGATGCCGCCGTCGTGCAGGGTGAGGCTGAGGCCGGGGTAGGCACCCGGCGCGGTGAGTTGCTGTGCTGTCATGGCGTGGGGGGTCATGGGGGGAGGCTAACACCCGTCAGGCGGCGGTGGTTCCACTTCCCGCCCGCCTCCAGCCCACTGCACCGACGACGGCGGCGAGGGCCATGCTCCCGGCGACGAGGGGCACGACGGCGGGCCAGCCCCCGGCCTCGAAGGTGTGCCCGGCGGCCACGCTCGCGGCGGCACCTCCCCCGTAGTAGGCGAGGTGGTAGAGGCCTGTGGCGAGGCTGCGCGCCCCCGTCACATGGCGCTGCACGGCGGCGAGCGCGGCGGACTGGCCGAGGAACACGCCGCACGCCCCCGCCGCCACCCCCGCCACGACAATCGACAGCGGCGAGGCGAGGGTGACGAGCAGGCCTGCCACGCTGAGGACGACGGCGGCGAGTAGGCCTATGTGAGGACCACGCGCGGCGAGAAACGGCCCGGCCACAGGCGTGACGACCACCCCGAGGAGGTAGACGGCGAACACGGCCCCGGTCCCCGCCGTGCCCAGGTTGTACGGTGTCTCCGCCAGCCGCAGCGTAAGGGTGTTGAAGGTGCCGACGAGTGTAAACAGCAGCAGGAAACCGACTGCACAGGTGGCGAGGAGCGCCGGATTCCTCAGATGGGCAGCCAACCCGGCGAGGACGGCACGCGGGTCCCGGCGCGGGGTGAAGGCCGTCTCACGCGGCAGCCCCACGAAAGCGAGGACCAACCCCGCCAGCGACGCGGCGGCGAGGAGCCAGAACGCCGCCTGCCACCCTCCCGGCGCGGCGACCAGCCCGGCCAGGAAACGGCCCAGGAAGCCGCCCAGCACCGTGCCCGTCACGTAGGCGGTCAGGGCGCGGGCACGGCGGGCGGGCGCGACCTCCTCGGCGATGTAGGCGTTCAAGGCGACCATCACGCCGGGGATGAGGAGGCCCTGAGCGAAGCGGGCGGCGTTGAGGAGCGGTAGGGTCGGCGCGAGCGTGGCGAGGACGGCGGGCACGGCGAGCAGCGCAAAGGCGGCCACCACCGTTCTTCGTCGTCCCCAGGCGTCGGCCAGCACGCCAGCGACGGGAGAGGCGAGCGCCATCGCCAGCGTCGTCGCGCCCACCACGAGGCCGACCTCCGCTGCACCCGCCCCGAACTCCCGCGACAGCAGGGGCAGGAGGCTCTGGGGCGCGTACACGTTGAGAAAGACGAGCGTGCCCAGCGCCGCGAAGAGGAGGGGGTGGGCGGGGGCTTTCAGGCTCATGGGGTGGGAAGGCTAGCCACGAAAGGGTCGCCAGTCGCCAGGGTCCAGTTGCCAGAATTAGAACAGAACGCTCGCCGTCCCTGCACCATCCCGCTCAAGGCAGCCCGACCAGCCCGAGAGAGTTAGCCAGGGCGACCGGGACGCCCAATTCCGCCGCCTGTCCCGCGTCCGGCAGCCCCGGTGGTCCGGCAAAGAGCAGCGTGGCCCGCGCCTCCAGCCCCACGCTGCCCGTATCGTCCAGGCGAGTCAGGAGCGCGTCGAAGGTCCAGTCCTGCGCCCACAGCCGCTTGAGGGCGTGGAGGGCCGCCGTGCCGGGAGGCGTGACGTGCGCCGTCTCCACCTCGCGCGAGCCGGGCCGTCGGGCGTGGAGGTCGCCCAGCGTGAGGCCCGCGTTCCTCAGCGCCCGGTAGAAAAGTTGCACCGCGTCGTCCGCGAGGTAGCTCGTGCGGATAAGTGTCCCAGCGCGTTCGGCGAGGGGTTCGAGCAGGTCCTCGTCGATGCGGGTGGGCTGGATGGGCGCGAGCAGATTGCGAAGTTGCTCGGGCAGATTGGCGGCCCGGTAGAAGCCCTCCTCGAAGGCGGGCGGCACCACCATCGCGGCGGGTAGTCGGGCGGCGTGCGTGGCGAGGCGGCGAGTCTCGGCCCCCACCAGCGCGTCGGGGAAGCGGGCGGCCTCCGCGAAAGTCAGCATGGGGGAGAGCTTAAAGCTTTCGGGGAGCCGTCAGCCATCAGCGGTCAGCGGTCAGCCATCAGCCGTCAGCGGGAGATTGACCGCTCCCCAGGTCATACTGCCCGCATGACCTCCACCCCCACGACACCGGACGCCATGCGCTTCCCCATCGGCCCGATTCAGGACCTGCCTACGCGGGACGCGGCGGCTCTGGCGGTGGTCGCGGCGCGGATGGAGGGGGCGGCGCGGGAGTGGCGCGACCTGCTCGGCGGGCTGGACGACTCCGCCCTCGCCCGCACATATCGGCCCGGCGCGTGGACGGTGCGTCAGCTCGCGCACCACGCGGCGGACGCGCACGCCCACGGGCTGAACCGCCTGCGCTACGGCCTGACAACCGAGGAGTACGTGATTCAGCCCTTCGATCAGGACGCCTGGCTGAGCCTGCCCGGCGCGGCCCTGCCGGTGGAAGCGGCGCTCGCCCTGATGGACGCCACGAACGCGCGCTGGGTGGCCCTTTTACGCGGTCTGGACCCTGTCCGCCTCGCCCGGCACGTCACCCACCCGCAGGAGGGGCGGCAGGACCTGTGGCGGCTCGTCGCCAAGCACGACTGGCACCTGCGCCACCACCTCGCGCAAGCTCAGCGGGCACTTGGGATCGGGGCTTGAGGGCCGGGGGCACCCCCTGGCTGGCCCTCGGGGCGATGGTCGCGGCGGGGCTGGTGCTCTCGGTCCTCCTCGCCGCGACCCGTGATATGCCCATCCTGTACGCGGGCCTGAATACCCTGATCTACGGGGCGCTGGGCGTGTGGGCCTTCCGTCGGTGGCAGGGGACGAGACGCTTGCCGGGCCACGCGGGCGGACGGCTCTACCTCGCGCTCGTGGTCTTCAGCGTCGCCGTGATAGTGGTGCGTGTAGCGGAGGCGTTCAGCGCATAGGACAGAAAGCCCATCGTGCTGGCCGCTGGAAGCTGGCGGCTCAGGGCTGACGGCTGACCGCTGAGGGCTGAAAGCTCCCCCTACGGCCTCGCCTCCGGGTCCGGCTCCTGACTCGCCTCCGCCTCCTCACGCAACGGCGGCACAGGCCGGGGCTTGCCATCTTCACCCAGCGCGACGAAGACGAAAAAGCCCGTGGTGGCGAGTTGCTGCTCGCCCGAGGCCATGTGTTCGCGGTACACGTCCACCCGGATCGTCATGGAGGAGCGGCCCACCCGCACCACGCGGGCGTCGAGGGCCACGGCGTCGCCCACACGGATGGGCACGTGGAAGTCCACCCCGTCCATGCGGGCCGTGACGACCGCGCCGCCCGCATGCCGCACCGCCGCCACCGACGCGGCCTTGTCCATCAGCGACAGCACGAAGCCCCCGAAGGCCGTGCCGTGGTAGTTGGTGTCCTTTGGGAACACCAGTTCCAGCATCCGGGCGCGGCTGCGGGGCGCGGGGGCCGTCTCGGTCGGCAGCGCGGGGAGGTCGGACGCGGGCAGGTCGGTCATCGCGCCCGAGTGTAGCGGGGGCGGACAAGAGGAGGACCAGTTGCTTAGGGCGTTGTCTGAGCACTTCCTTGCTGACGGCTGAGAGCTGACCGCTGACCGCTTCCCAATTTCCCCGCCTTAAGAAGACGCTAGGAAAGCCTGGGCCACGGCTCAGCCACGCCGCCCACAGAGGCGTACAGTGAAACGCGGTTCAAGGTCTGTCTGGCCCTGGTCAGGAGCATGGGAGGTCCGCTTGCGGTTTTCCCGCTTCCGGCCCAGGGCACTCAAGGTCATTCACGGCTGGCAGGGGTCTGTGCTCAGGGTCTGGGCGGCCCACACGGGGAGGGGCATGATGGAGCTTCCGCAGGAACTCATTCGGCTGGGGGCGCGGGCGGCGAGCAAGGACGAGGCCATCGCGCAGGTCGCCTCGCTCCTCACGGCGGCGGGCAACGTGGACGCGGCGTACGTGGACGGGATGCGCGCCCGCGAGGGGCAGGCGAACACCTACCTCGGCAGCGGCATCGCCATCCCGCATGGGACGCCCGAGACGCGGCACCTCATCCGCAAGACGGGCATCGCCGTGGTGCAGGTGCCGGGCGGCGTGCCGTGGGGCGCGGGCGGGGAGACGGTGCGGCTGGTCGTGGGCATCGCCGCCGCGAGCGACGAACACCTCAACATCCTGCGGCGGCTGACGCGGGTGCTGTCGGACGACGCGCTGGTGGAAAAGCTCTCCACCACAGCCGACCCCGGCGACGTGCAGGAGGCGCTGACGGGCGAGCGGGCAACCTCGGCGCAGGCCACGAGCGCACCCGTCACGTCCGCCCCCACCTCCCCGGCCCCCTCCGGTCTCCCCTACACGGCGCAGATCACGCTGCCCAATCCCCTCGGAATGCACGCCCGGCCCGCAACGATGCTCGCCAACCTCGTGCGGTCGCGGGGGGAACGGGTGCGGCTGAGCCGTGAGACGGGCGAGAGCGCCGACGCCACCCGGCTGATGGAGGTCCTGAGCCTCGGCCTGACGCGGGGCACGAACGTCACGGTGGGGGCGGACAGCGAGGCGACGCTGAAGGCCGTCGTGGACGCCATCCGCTCGGGGCTGGGCGACGATCTGAGCGCCGTCCCCGCGAGCGCGGCCCCCGCCCGCCGCGAGCCGGAGTGGGCACCCACCGGGGCGGGAACAACGGTGGACGGGGTGGCCGCCGCCGACGGCCTCGTGGTCGGCGTGACGCGGCAGCACGTCCAGAGGCCGCTCGACGTGCGCGACGAACCCGGCGACCCGCTGACGGAGAGCGACCGCTTCGACAGCGCCCTCACCGCCGCCCGCGCCGAACTTGACACGGTGATCGCGGATGTGGGCGCACGCTTCGGGGCGGACAAGGCGGCCATCTTCCGCGCCCATCAGGAACTCCTGGGGGACGAGGGCACCATGCAGGACACCGTGGGCCGCATCCTCGACGGGCACGGGGTCGCGTGGGCGTACCGCGAAGTCACGAACGAGCGCATCGCCGCCCTCCAGAAGCTCGACGACCCCACCCTCGCCGCCCGCGCCGTGGACCTCAGCGACGTGCAGCGGCGGGTGCTGCGGCACCTCCTCGGAATTCGGGAGGCGGACGTGGCGGCGAGCGGCCCGGTGATCCTCCTCGCGCCGGACCTCACGCCGAGCGACACGGCGCGGCTGGGGCCGGACACGCTGCTGGGCTTCGTGACCGCGCAGGGTGGGCCGACGAGCCACACGGCGATCATCGCGCGGGGGCTGGGGCTGCCCGCCGTGGTCGCCGCCGGAAACGGGGTGCTGGAGGTGCCCGACGGCACGCCCGCCATTCTGGACGGTGGGTCGGGGCGGCTGTACCTCAACCCGTCAGAGGCCGACGTGCAGGCCGCCCGTGAACGTCAAGGCGTCCTCGCCCGCGAGCGCGAACTCGCCCGCGCCGCCCGCCACCAGCCGGGGGCCACGCGCGACGGGGCGCGGGTGGAGGTCGCCGCGAACATCAACCGCGCCGCCGACGCCGAGGCCGCCCTCGACGCCGGGGCCGAGGGCGTGGGGCTGATGCGGACCGAGTTCCTCTTCCTGGAGCGCGACTCGGTGCCGAGCGAGGACGAGCAGGAGCAGGAATACCGGGCGATGGCGCAGGCGATGGGCGACCGTACGCTCATCATCCGCACGCTCGACATCGGCGGGGATAAGGAGGTGCCGTACCTCGGCCTCGCGCACGAGGACAACTCCTTCCTGGGGCTGCGCGGCATCCGGCTGTGTTTCGACCGCCCCGACCTCTTCCTGCCGCAACTGCGGGCGGTGGTGCGGGTGGCGAAGGATCATCCCAACGTCCACCTGATGTTCCCGATGATCTCGACGCTGGAGGACTTCCGCCGCGCCCGCGCCATCTTCGATCAGGTGCGGGGGGAACTGAACGCCCCCAACGTGCCCCTCGGCGTGATGATCGAGGTGCCGTCCGCCGCCCTCATCGCCGACGCACTCGCGCAGGAGGTGGACTTCTTCAGCGTGGGCACGAACGACCTCACCCAGTACACGCTGGCGATGGACCGCCTCCACCCGCAGCTCGCCCGGCAGACGGACGCGATGCACCCCGCCGTCCTCCAACTGATCGGACTGACCGTGCAGGCCGCCGAGCGTCACGGCAAATGGGTCGGCGTGTGCGGCGGTGCGGCGGGCGACGAGGTGGGCGCGCTGATGCTCACGGGCCTCGGCGTGAAGGAACTGTCGGTCAGCACCCCGCAGATCGCCACCGTGAAGGCGGCCCTACGCCAGCGCACGAAGGCGGAGTTGCAGTCGCTCGCGCAGGAAGCCCTCGCCCAGCCCAACGCGGAGGCCGTGCGTGCCCTCGTGCGCCCACCCGCGCCGGAGGGAGCGACCGCGTGACCTCGCCCACGCCCCGGATCGTCACCCTGACGCTCAATCCCGCCCTCGACCTCACCGTGCGTGCGGACGGCTGGCGGCGGGGGGAGGTGAACCTCGGCCAGTCGCTCCAGTTCGACGCGGGCGGCAAGGGCGTGAACGTCGCCTCCTTCCTGGCGGACTGGGGACTGGGGGTGACGGCGACGGGCCTCCTCGGTGACGAGAACGCCGAGCGCTTCGAGGCGCTGTTCCGGGAGAAGGGCGTGCGGGACGCTTTTCTGCGCGTGCCCGGCCCCACCCGCGTCGGCGTGAAGGTGGTGGACGGGGCGGCGCAGGAGACGACCGACATCAACCTGCCCGGACTGACGGCGACACCGGAACTGCTGAACGAGCTGGAGGCCCGGTTGGACGCGCTGACCGCCGACCACGACGCCTTCGTGCTCGCGGGGAGCGTGCCGCCGGGCGTGGGGAAGGACTTTTACGCCCGGCTGACGGCCCGGCTGCGGGCGGCGGGAAGATACGTCGCGCTGGACACGAGCGGCGCGGCCCTGCAACTGGCGCTGGCGGCGGACGTGCTCCCCAACCTCCTCAAGCCGAACATTCACGAATTGGAGGCGGCGCTGGGCCGTCCCCTGGCGGGTGAGGACGACGTGCTGGCGGCGGCGCGCGAATTGCTGGAACGTGGCGCTGAACTCGTCGCCGTGTCGCAGGGGGAGGACGGGGCGCTGCTCGTCACGGCGGACGAGGTGGTGCGTGCCCGCCCGCCGCGCGTGGAGGTCGTCAGCACGGTGGGCGCTGGGGACGCGATGGTGTCGGGCCTGATTGCCGCCCGCGCCGAGGGGCTGTCTCTCGCGGACGCCGCGCGGCGGGCCACGTCCTTCAGTCTGGGAGCAATTACGCGACTGGGCGCACACCTCCCCTCCCGCGCCGAATTGGACGCCTTTGCCGCGCAGGTCACGGTGGAGTCGGTGGGACAGAACAAGGCTCTGGGACGGGAAACCTGAGAGCAGGTCGGACAGGTGGGCGAGCCGGGGCGGCCAGCCTCCACCCATTGGAACAGGAAAACATAGGGCGGAACGCTTTCTTTGTTGACCGATGTCCTACACTTTGCGCGAGTCATACCTCAGCCGGAAGCCCAACCCAAAAGCCGGAGATTCCCAGCCCCACAGGAGGCGCACAGATGGCAAGACTCGTCGCAATCACGGCGTGCCCGACCGGCATCGCCCATACCTTCATGGCCGCCGAGGCGCTGCGGCGCGCGGCTCAGGCGGCGGGCCACACCCTGCGGGCGGAGACGCAGGGCAGCGTGGGTGCCCAGGACGCCCTGACTCCCGCCGAGATCGCCTCCGCCGACGCGGTGATCCTCGCCGTGGACGTGAACGTGGACGAGTCCCGCTTCGCCGGGAAACGCATCGTTCGCGGCAGCACGGGCGAGGCGATCCGCAACGCGGCGGGCCTGGTCTCGCAGGCGGTGGGCGCGGGGGCCGCGACAGCGGGCACGACGACCCTCGCCGCGAACACGGGCGCAGTCAGCACGGGGGCCGTCTCCCCTGCCACGCCCTCGACCCCGGCGACGGGCGCGGGCGGTTCCCTCAGCATCGTCGGCATCACCGCCTGCCCGACGGGCATCGCCCACACCTTCATGGCCGCCGAGGGGATCGAGAACGGCGCGAAGGCGCTCGGCCACCGGGCGAAGGTGGAGACACAGGGCAGCGTGGGGGCTGGAAACCAGCTCTCCGCGCAGGACATCGCGGGGGCCGACCTCGTGATCATCGCGGCGGACACGAACGTGGACCTCGCGCGCTTCGGCGGCAAGCGGGTGTACCAGACGGGCACCAAGCCTGCGATCAGCGGCGGACAGGCGCTCGTGCAGCGTGCGCTGGCCGAGGCCACCGTGTACGGCTCGGGGGCGGGGGCTGCCGGTGGGGGTGGAGGCGGGGGCGGTGACTTCGTGGCGCAGGCGAGCGCGGCGAAGGCCGCCAAGAACGCGGGCGTGCCCTCCTTCTACAAGCACCTGATGACCGGCGTGTCGCATATGCTGCCCTTCGTGGTGGCGGGCGGCCTCCTGATCGCGCTGGCCTTCGCGTTTGGGGGCATCAACCCGGCACCGGGCACCTTCGGGGCGGCGCTGAGCCAGATTGGGGGCGGCACGGGCGCTTTCGGCCTCTTCATCCCGGTGCTCGCCGGGTATATCGCCTACTCCATCGCGGACCGTCCCGGCCTCGCTCCCGGCATGATCGGCGGGCTGCTCGCCGCGACGGGCGGTAGCGGCTTCCTGGGAGGAATGATCGCTGGATTCCTGGCAGGATACGTGACCCGCACCCTGAACCGGGGCATCCGCCTGCCCCGCACGCTGGAGGGCCTCAAGCCCACGCTGCTGCTGCCGCTGCTGGGCACCGCCATCACGGGCCTGCTGATGGTCTACGTGGTGGGCCGCCCGGTCGCCGCCGCCCTCACCGCCGCGACTAACTGGCTGCGGGGCCTGGGCGATACCTCGGCGGGCGTCCTCGGCTCGGTGATCGGCGCGATGATGGCCTTTGACATGGGCGGGCCGATCAACAAGGCCGCCTACACCTTCTCGACGGGGCTGCTCGGCTCGGAGGTCTACGGCCCCATCGCCGCCGCGATGGCCGCCGGCATGACGCCCCCGCTGGCGCTGTTCCTTGCCACGCTCGTCTTCAAGAACCGCTTCACCCGCGACGAGCACGAGGCGGGCAAGGCCGCCGGGGTGCTGGGCATCTCCTTTATCACGGAGGGTGCCATCCCCTTCGCCGCCCGTGACCCCCTGCGCGTCATTCCCTCGCTGATGGTGGGGTCGGCGGTCGCCGGGGCGATCAGCATGGCGGCGGGCGTGCAGCTCCGCGCTCCCCACGGCGGCATCTTCGTGCTGTTCATTCCCAACGCCGTCACCAATCTGGGCATGTACATCGTCGCCATCCTCGCGGGCACGGTGGTCAGCACCGTCCTGCTCGGCATCCTGAAAAAGCCCGTCACCGAGGCCGTCTTGCCCGGCGTGACGAACGCGCAGACGGTGGCGAACCCGGCGGACGACTGAGCGAAACTTCGGGGAAAAGTGGGGCGGCCTCGTGGAGGGGTCGCCCTCCTGCTTTTGGGGCGGTGGCCGGATTGGGTGGGCCGACGTGCGGCTGGCTCCGGGGTGGCTCAGCCCGCGAGGAGCAGGATGGCCTGGGCGAGGAGAATCTTGCCCAGGAGCGCGACCGGGTAGACCGTGGCGTAACTGACCTCGGGGACCTCGTTTCCCGTGCGCTCGGTCGCGTAGCTCAGGATGGCCGGGTGGGTGTTCATCCCGGCACCCAGCCCGGTCATCAGGCTGTAGGGGAGCTTCAGCAGGCGGTGGCCCACCCACAGCAGCAGCGTGACGACGGCGGCGGTGACGAGCGTTCCGGCGAGCAAGAGGGACAGGCCCTGCGGGCTGCCGAGCTGGGCGGCGAAACGGCTTCCGCTCCGCAGGCCGACCCCCGCGAGGAAGATCGCCAGCCCGAGCTGCCGCAGGGTGAGGTTGGCGCTGTAGGGGATGGTCCACACCACGCGGCCCGTGCGTCCCAGGGCACCCAGCAGCAGCCCGACGAGAAGCGGCCCGCCCGCCACCCCCAGGCGGAAGGTGGTGCCGCCCGGCAACGGCAGCGGCAGGGTGCCCAGCAGCAGGCCCAGGACCAGCCCCAGGCTGAAGGTGAGCAGGTTGATCTCGGAGAGGCGGCGGTACGAGTCGCCGAAGTAGCGGCTCACCTCGTCGAGGCGGGCACGCGCGCTGAGCACCCGCACCCGGTCGCCGAGTTCGAGCATCGTGTCGCCGCCCGGCACGATGTCGCGGTCGCCCCGCCGCACCCGCGTCACCGTGGCCCCGAACCGCTCCGGCAGCCGCAGGTCGGCGAGGCGGTGCCCCACCACACGCGGATTCGAGACGAAGATGCGCCGGAAATCGAGCACGCTGCGGTCGGTCGTCAGGGACTCCGGCCCCTCCTCGCCGAGGTGGGCGATCACGGCCCCCACGTCGTCCGGGGCACCCGTGACCGAAACGAGGTCCCCAGGACGCAGGACCGAGCGGGCGTCCACGATCTCCAGCCGCCCCTCGTGCGCCACCCGCCCGAACACCACCCGCCCGCCGTGGCGGCGCTGGAGTTCCTCCGCCGTCAGCCCGGTATCCTCGCGCACCCGCAGGGGCCGGGTGACGAGTTCGTCCGCCGAGAAGTTCAGCGACCGGGCCTCCGCCGCGTAGTCGGGCCGGAAGCGCCGCCCGAGGAAGAAGGTCGCCAGCATCACCCCGATCACGCCCATCGGGTAGGCGATGGAGTAGGTCACCACCGGGTCGCCCAGGCCGGGCTGCTCCGAGACGGCCTCAATCACGCTGGCGAGCGCGGGCGTGCTCGTGAAGGCCCCGGTGTAGAGGCCCGCCGTGAGGGCCGGGTCCAGCCCCAGCAGCCGCCCGGCGAGCAGCGTGAGGCCCGCCCCGAGCGCGAGTGCCCCCAGCACGAGCAGGTTCTGCACCAACCCCTGACGGTTGAGCGACCGCCAGAAATGCCCCCCGCCCGCAAGCGCGATGGCGTACACGAACAGGGCGAGGCCCAGCTCGTACACCACCGGGTCGAGCCGGACGCGCGGGTCCAGGGCGTTCACGAGTAGCCCCGCGAACAGCACCCCCGCCGCGCCCAGGCTGAAGCCGAAGAGGCGCAGGCTGCCCAGCCCCAGCCCCAGCAGCAGCACCACGAACAGCGTGAGCACGGCGTTGTCGACGAGCAGATTCAGCATGACTCCCAGCCTCCTGGGTCAGCCCACACCCTCCGCCCGGAAGCGGCGGTGTCCACAGGGGAATGGGGGCGTGAGCCGCCCGGCGGGGGAGCCGACCCTCTCCCCATCCTCCCCCGCCGGGGACGGGCACATGCCCCTTCCCGCCGCACCCGCTCACCCCTCCGTGAACGCCCCCAGCGCCCGGAAGCGGTCGGCCCGCTGCGCCTTGAGTTCCTCCGGGTTCAGCCCGCTCAACTCGTCGAGGTGTCGTGCCACGGCCTCACCCAGCGAACGCGCGGCGGCGTCCGGGTCGAGGTGGGCACCGCCGGGCGGCTCGGGAACGATCTCCTCCACGATGCCGAGGCCGAGGAGGTCGGGGGCCGTCAGCTTCAGGGCCTCTGCGGCTTTCGGGGCCTGCGCGGCGTCCCGCCACAGGATCGCGGCACACGACTCCGGGCTGATGACGCTGTACCAGGCGTTCTCCTGAATGAGCACCCGGTTGCCCACGCCTACGGCCAGCGCCCCGCCGCTGCCGCCCTCGCCGATGACGGCGCAGACGGCGGGCACGCGCAGCCGCACCATTCGCTGAATGCTCTCCGCGATGGCCCACGCCTGCCCGCGCTCCTCGGCCTCGATGCCGGGGTAGGCACCGGGCGTGTCGATCAGCGACACCACCGGCAGCCCGAAGCGGTCGGCGAGGTCCATCAGCCGCATCGCCTTGCGGTAGCCCTCGGGGTTGCTCATGCCGAAGCGGCGCTTGATCTTGCCCTTCGTGTCGCGCCCCTTCTGCTGCATCAGGAGCATGACGGGCCGCCCCTCCCACCGCGCCGGGCCGCCGACCAGGGCGAGGTCGTCCCCGAAGGCGCGGTCTCCGTGGAGTTCGGTGAAGTCGGTACACAGCCGCTCGGCGTAGTCCAGCGCCGTCGGGCGGCCCGGTGCGCGCGCGAGGCCCACCCGTTCCCAGCGGGAGATCGGGGCGGCGGCGGCAACACGCAGGCGCTCGACCTCGGCGCGCAGCGGGGTGAGGGCCGCGTCGAGGTTCTGCCCGGTGCGGCGGGCGGTCGCCTCCAGATCATGAACGCGGGCCTCAAGTTCGCGGATGGCCTCTGCCGGACCGGTGACCCTGGTCACGCGCCCACCTCACGGCGCAGCAGCACACCGAGCAGCCGGACGAGGTACGCCCGGTGCTGACGGCGGTCCACCACGTCGTCCACCATGCCGTGTTCGAGGAGGAACTCGGCCCGCTGGAAGCCCTCGGGGAGATGCTGGCGGATCGTCTGCTGGATGACGCGCGGCCCCGCGAAGCCGATCAGGGCACCCGGCTCGGCCAGGATCACGTCGGCCACCGTGGCGAAGGAGGCCGTCACACCCCCGGTCGTCGGGTCGCTCAGGATGCTGATGTAGGGCAGCCCCCGCGCGGTGAGGCCCTCGAGTGCCACCGTCGTCTTCGCCATCTGCATCAGCGACAGCGCGCTCTCCTGCATCCGCGCCCCGCCGCTCGCCGCGACGAGGAGGAAGGGGCTGCCCTCACGGGCGGCGTGCTCGGCGGCGCGGGCAATCTCCTCGCCCACCACGCTCCCCATGCTGCCGCCGCTGAAGGCGAAGTCCATCACGGCGACGGTGACGGGCAGGCCCCCCACGGTCCCCGTCCCGGTCAGGATCGCGTCGGGGCGGCCCGTCTTCGCCTGGGCGCGGGCCAGCCGCGCCGCGTAGGGTTCGGTGTCCTCGAAGCCCAGGGGGTCGGTGGGGTGGACCCGGCCCGAGAGCTGCACGAAGCTGCCCTCGTCGAGCAGCACGTCCACCCTCTTGCCCGCGTCGAGGCGCAGGTGGTGGCCGCATTTGGGGCAGACGAAGAGGTTGGCCTCCAGGTCACGGTTGTACACGCCCTCCTTGCACGAGGGGCACTGGGTCCACAGGTCCGGCAGGTCCGCCCCCGCCTGCTGCTGCGGGCGGCGACGGCGGAAAAAACGGTCGAGCGCCATGCTTGTTCTCCTTCGGTGGGAAACTGCCTCTCCAGGGCATTCTAGAGGTGCGCGCCCCACCACAATGAACCGGGTGCAAGCCCGACCGTCACCGGGACGACACGAGAAAAGCCCCGCCGCAGGAGACGGGGAGGCAACCTCAGCGCAACTTCCGTTTCAGATAATCGTCGATCTGCGCGAGCTGCACGTTCAGGTCCCGTTGCAGGGCGTCGATGCGCGCGTTCGTCGTTGCGAGCTGCTGGGTCAACGTCTGGTCGAGTTGGGTCGTGCTTCCCGTCCCCAGCGCGCCAAACTTCTGGTCGAGGTGGCTCTGGAGCTGCGCGAAGCGGCTTCCCTCCTGGCTGTCCAGATTGGCGCGCAGGGCCTCCATGTCACGCAGCAGCCGCGCGCTGTCCGCCTGCGCCCGCAGCCGCGACACGCCCGCCCAGAAGTAAAAGACCAGCGCCAGCGCCAGCCCACTCAGCAGCAGGATCAGTCCCAGCGGCACCTCGCGGTAGGTCACGAAGCCCAGGCTGAGGGTGTGGGGAAACAGCAGCGCGTTGCGGTTGAGCACGGCGAAGATCACCGCCAGCACGACGATCACGACCAGCACGACGGTCCGCATGGGGTGAGGGTAACACTCCATCCAGGTCCCCAAGCGCGGGCGTGGATTGTCCCAACGTTTACGAAGGTCGCCTCAGTTCACCCGGTCGAGGATGAGCGGCTGGGGCGCAGGGGCCACGTCGGACACGCTCAATCCCGCCTCCAGCAAAGCCCGCGCCGCCTCCAACCCGCGTCCGTCCCGGTGATAGAACCGCAGCACCGGCTCACCCGCCGTCACCGCCTCACCGGGTTTCTTCAACAGCTCCACGCCGACCCCGTGGTCGATGGCCTCGCCCTTGCGCTCGCGCCCGCCGCCCAGCGCGAGAACCGCCCGACCGACCGCAAGCGCGTCCACGCCCGCTACAAAGCCGGAGGAGGGGGCCATTACGTCTGCGCGACCGGGGGTCACGTCGAGCCGGGTGGGATCATCCACCATCGCCGCGTCCCCCCCCTGCGCCGCGATGAAGGCGCGGAACTTCGCCAGGGCCGAGCCGTCGCGCAAGGTCGTGCGGGCACGGGTCTCCGCCGTCGCCTCCTCCTCCCCGTGGGCCGCCAGCGCCTCCACCGCGAGGGCCACACACAGCTCGGTCAGGTCCTCTGGCCCCTCGCCGCGCAGGGTGTCCAGGGCTTCCAGGACCTCCAGGCTATTGCCCGCCATCCGTCCCAGCGGCGCGTCCATGTCGGTGAGAACGGCGCGCACCTGTCGCCCCGCCCGCGTCCCGATGTCCACCATCGCCCGCGCGAGCGCCCGACCGTCCTCCACCGTCCGCATGAAGGCACCCGCGCCCACCTTCACGTCGAGGATGACCGTATGCGCCCCCGACGCCAGCTTCTTGCTCATGATGGAGGAGGCGATCAGCGGCAGGCAGTCCACGGTGGCGGTTACGTCGCGCAGGGCGTAGAGCTTGCCGTCGGCGGGGGCGAGGTCCCGTGACTGGCCCACAAGTGCCAGCCCGACTTCCCGCGCCTGAATGATGAAGTGGTCCTCGGGAAGTTCGGGACTCCAGCCGGGGAAGCTCTCCAGCTTGTCGATGGTGCCGCCCGTGTGCGCCAGCCCGCGCCCGCTGAGCTTGGCGACTGTCAGGCCCAGGGCCGCGAGCATGGGCGCGAGGATCAGGCTCGTCTTGTCGCCCACGCCGCCCGTCGAGTGCTTGTCCACGGTGCGTGGCAGGTCGCCGAGGTCCATCTCCTCGCCGGACCCCGCCATCACGAGCGTCAGGTCCGCCGTCTCCTGGGCCGTCATGCCGCGCAGGTACACGGCCATCAGCCACGCGGCCACCTGGTAGTCGGGCACCTCGCCGCGTGTGTACCCGAGGATGAGGTGGTCGAGTTCGGCGCGGGAGTGCTCGCCGCCGTCGCGCTTCTTGCGGATGAGGTCGGGGATGGGGAGGGAGAGGGTCATGGGCCAGTCTAGCGGTGGCGGCGGATTCGGGCGGAAGCCTCAAGGAGTGCGGTTCACGTAAGCCTGCTCAAGCTACGCTTTTGGAGTGGAAGAACTGCCTTGTAGGCCCGACGAATGGGCCGAATCTGTGTTCCCCGAATGGAAGCAGGTGGGTCCTGAAAAATACGCCGCCAGGAACGCCCACTTGTTCTTCTCGTTCTCCTTCTATAATTACCAGTACCCGAACAAAAAGCTGGAGGCCTGGGTTCACCGACTTGGGCAACTCCTCAACGATCCGGCACAGGTGGAAAGATTACGTCAGCAACTCCTGAGCGCAGAAGAAAGAGAACGCATTGCTTGGGACACTGAGAAGTAACAACGATTTGTCATTCGGCTGAGCGACGAGCCGGAGTTAGCCCTCCTTCCCCGCTCCATCCGCCCGCTGTCCCTCCCCGTGCCGGTCGTCACCGCCCTGCTTCGGGTCCGTCTCACCTTCACTCTTCCAGCCGATTTTGGCATGGGCACCGTTGCAGAAGGGCTTGGTGGTGCTCGCCCCGCAGCGGCAGAGGGCAGCCCGGACCTCCCGCACCTCGCCGTCCGGGGTCTGGATGTGGAGGTCGCCTCTGATGGCGAGGGGACCGTTGGGGACGGGCGTAATGGTAGTGGGCACCTCGGGAGCTTCCGGCAGGCCGTGTTCGAGGGCGTAGTGGAGCGCCCCGGTCGGGCAGGTCCGCACCACCTCCGCCACCCGCTCGGCGTCCGCCTCGTTCCAGAGCTGAATCCACGGACGTTCCCTGGGTCGGAAGACCTCGGGCAGATTCCGCACGCAGTTGGCGACGTGGACACAACGGGGCGCGTCGTAGTAGACGGTCACGCCGTCACCCGTGTATGCCTTGCCGCGCAGGAGGTCGTCGCCGGAGGGGTCGGGGGCAGGGGCGGTCATGGTCCAGTATGACGCCGGTCACAGGACCAAAGGAAAGAGCGGGCCTCCCGTCTGGAAGACCCACCCTGATTGAACTTCTGCTTAGGCCGTCGTCTGCGGCATGGGCTGGGGGTTGCCGCCCGTGCGGGCGACCGCCTCGCGCACCACGTCACCCGTGATGAGTTCCTGTGAGAGCAGGGCGTCGGCGACCTCGTGCATGGCGGCGGCGTACTCGGTGACGAGGCTCCTGGCGCGGTCGTAGGCGCGGGTGAGGATGCGCTTCACGTCCTCGTCCACGAGCTGCGAGGTGTGCTCGCTGAACGCCTTGGGCTTCGCCATGTCCTCGCCGAGGAACACCGGGCCGGAGTCGGTCATCAGGGCCATGTTCTTGAAGTTCTCGCCCATGCCCCACTCCAGCACCATCTTGCGGGCGATGTTCGTCGCCTTGCGGAAGTCGTCGGCGGCCCCCGAGGTCACGCTGCCCATGAACACTTCCTCGGCGGCGCGGCCACCCAGCGAGACGACCAGTTGGTTCTCCAGCCGCTCCTTGCTCATGAGGACCTGCTCCTCGGGGAGGTAGAAGGCGGCACCCAGCGCCCGTCCGCGCGGGATGATGGAGACCTTCTGGAGCTTGTCGCTGCCGGGGATGACGGCGGCGGTGACGGCGTGTCCGGCCTCGTGGTAGGCGATGGCCTTTTTCTCCTCGGGGCTGATGGTCAGCGAGCCGTTCTCCAGACCCAGGGTGATCTTGTCGAGCGCCCGGTAGAAGTCGCTCATGTCGATCTGGGTCTTGCTCAGGCGGGCGGCCTCCAGCGCGGCCTCGTTCGTGACGTTCTTGAGGTCCGCACCGGAGAAGTACGGCGTACTCTTGGCGACCTCGGGCACGTCCACGCCGGGGGCAATGGGCTTGTTCCGCAGGTGGACCTTGAGGATGGCCTCGCGCTCCTTGAGGTTGGGCAGGTCGATCGTCACCTGACGGTCGAAGCGTCCGGGCCGCAACAGCGCCGGGTCCAGCACGTCCGGGCGGTTGGTCGCGCCCAGCACGATCACGCTGCTCGTCTTGTCGAAGCCGTCCATCTCGGA
Organism: Deinococcus sp. YIM 134068; assembly: GCF_036543075.1. Classification (NCBI taxonomy): domain Bacteria; kingdom Thermotogati; phylum Deinococcota; class Deinococci; order Deinococcales; family Deinococcaceae; genus Deinococcus; species Deinococcus lichenicola. The sequence goes on along the minus strand of NZ_JAZHPF010000030.1, from coordinate 14,682 downwards.
CAGAATCTGGTTCAGCGTCTGCTCGCGCTCGTCGTGGCCGCCGCCGATGCCTGCGCCACGCTTGCGCCCGATGGAGTCGATCTCGTCGATGAACATGATCGCCGGGGCACTCTTGCGGGCATCCTCGAACAGCGTCCGCACGCGGCTCGCGCCGACACCCACGAACATCTCCATGAACTCGGAGGCGCTGACCGAGAAGAAGGGCACATCCGCCTCACCCGCGATGGCGCGGGCCAGCAGCGTCTTGCCGGTGCCGGGAGGGCCGACGAGGAGCACGCCTTTCGGAATCTCCGCGCCGATCTGGTGGTACTTGCCGGGGTTCTTCAGGAAGTCCACGACCTCGATCAGCTCGCGCTTGGCCTCCTCGTGCCCGGCCACGTCGGTGAACTTGGTCTGAACGCGGTTTTCCTTGCCGTACTTCTTGGCCCGGCTCTGGCCGAACTGCATCACGCCGTTCTGGCCGCCCTGGGCGCGCATGAAGAAGAAGTACATCATGCCGATGAGCAGGATGATGGGCAGGAAGTTGAGCAGGATGCCGAGCCACTGGCTGGGGGCATCGAAGCGGAAATCCACGTTCTGCGCCCGAAGCTGCTGGAGCAGGGTAGAGTCAGGGGTGGCCTGACTGCTGGGAAGGCGCACGGTGAACGCGCTCACCTCGCGCGGCGTGGGAGAGTTCGCCACGGTGACGCTCGTGGGTTCCTCCAGCGTCACCTGCGCGACGTTCTCGCGCACAACGACCCGCTGAACGCTGCCCTGTTCGAGCAGGTCCTTGAACACATTGTAATCGACACTCGCCCGCCCGCTCATGGGTGCCTGAGAGAACATCAGGAACAGCGCCAGCACGAACAGGACGATCAGCCAGGGATTGAGTCGCCTCAAGAGTGATCCTCCGGGAGAAAGGGAAACGTTGGGGCGAGTCCCGCCCCGCTGAAGTTGAGTGTACCAGACTCAAGGTGGGAGGGCGTATGCCGCGTCACACGTCGGCTTTAGCGTCCCGAAAGTTTGGCGGGGAGGGGGTGATGGGGGCGGGTTGGAGTCGCCAGTCGCCAGGAGGGGCAGCCTCAGCGGGGGTCCGGCGCTCGGCGGCGAACAGTGAGGACGAGCAGCACCGCCAGCAGGAAGAGACCCGGAATTGCCAGCAGCAGAAGGACGGGCAGGAAGTTGAGCAGGATGCCGAGCCACTGGCTGGGCGGCTCGAAGCGGAAGTCCACGCCCTGCGCCTGAAGTTGCTGGAGCAGCGCGGAGTCGGGGGTGGCTTGACTGCTCGGCAGCCGCACGGTGAACGCGCTCAATTCGCGTGGGGTAGACGAACCCATGACGCTGACGCTCGCGGGTTCCTCCAGCACCACCCGCGCCACGTCCTCCCGCACGACGACGCGCTCCACTCGACCCGCCTCCAGCAGCCGTCCGAACTCCGCGTAGGGCACGGAAGCGGGCCAGAACAGGCTCTTCAGCATCCATACCCCGAACAGGGCGAACACGGCGATGGGCAGGGCGAGCAGGAGACCCCGGAACAGGTGGCGCAGGCGCATCCCTCACAGCACACCCTACCCTTCCATCAACGTCAACCACCGAAAGGGGGAGCCGGAACCCGACCCCCCCTCTTCCCCACGCTATCCTGAAGGGTGATGATCGATGTGGCGACCACCTGGGGGCAGGCGTGCGCGGCGCTCGCGGAGGGTGACTACGACACGGCCTTCGACGTGCTGGAGGCCGCCATGAGCGAGGCCCGGCGGCCCGAGCGCGCCCGCATCGCCCTGTATCTGGCGAGCACCCACGCCCTGTACGGGGACGCGGCTACGGCGGAGGTCGGCGCGGCGTTGCGCGAGGCCCGGACTCTTGACCCCTCCTTGCGGGCCGACCCCCTCTACCTCGCCCTGAGCGCCGAACTCGACGCCCGCTCGCGCGGCCCGGACGCCGTGCCTCCCACCCCGGCGGTGCGCGAGGCCGCCGAACCGCTGGCCCGCTACCACGCCCTCGGTGCGCTCGCGCTCGGCGAGCACCCGCAGGAGGCGCTGGACATTCACCTCCCGCTGACCGAATTGCCCCCGCACCTGCGCTGGCGGCTGCGGAGCTGGCAGGCCGACGGCGAGGAACAGCTCGGGCACCTTGAGGAGGCCGCACACCTGTACGCGGAGGCGGCGCACCACGCCAGGGGTCTCAACCGCGCGATCATGCTTCAGGAGGGGGCGGCGACCCTGCTCCAGCTCGGGCAGACGGAGGGGGCACAGGCGGCCCTCGACGGGGCACGGCCCCTCTACACCGGCCAGGACCCCGAGGAGGGCTTGAACCTCGCCACCTGGCACTACCTCAACGCGCAGGCCCTCCTTGCCCTCGACAAGCCGGAGGCGGCGCTGGAGGCCATCCGGGAAGCCGACCGTCTGGAGCGCGAGCACGGCGACCCTAGCTACGGGGTGGCGCTCGTGTGGGGGCAGGTCCTGACGCACCTCGGGCAGCACGAGCGGGCGCTGGAACACTTCGAAGCCGCGCTAAGCGTCTCCACCGACGCCGACCGCCACTACGCGCTGCACGAACTCGGGGTCGCCCTGCTCGACCTCGACCGCCCGGTGGAGGCGCGCGAGCGTTTGGAGGCCGTGCTGGCCGACCCCGACTACCCCTACCAGCCGGAGGTACTGGCCGACCTCGCCGAGTGCGACTACCGCCTCGGGCGGCTCCAGGAGGCGCAGCAGACCGCCGAGCAGGCGCTGGCGCAGGGGGCGGTGGTGCCCGCCAGCCTCGTGCTGGGCAGCGTGGCGCTGGACTACTATCACCTCGACGACGCGCTGGAGCACTACGAGCGGGTGGTGCGCGAGGCCGCCCCCGACAGCCGCGACTGGATCACCGGGCACCAGATGGCCGCTGACGTGATGGCCCAGCAGGGCTTCAAGGACCCCGCCGCCGCCTACGCCCACGCCCAGCAGGCGCTGGAGCACACGCCCGAGAGCGACGACTGGCACATCACCCTGCAAGACCACCTGAGAAAGGCCGAGGCGCTGATGGGGCAGGGCGGGGGGCGGATGTTGAATTAGGGAAAAGGCAGAGGACGGAAGTCGGAAGGCAAAAAGACGAGGGAGGCGAAACCAAGTCGCCTCCCCTCATCCCTAACGCCTAACCCCTCATCCCTTTAGACGAACTGCCCCCCGTGCCGCGTCGCCGCCGCCTCCACCACGTCCTGTGGTACGGAGTCGTCCACGGCGATGGCGCGACCACCGGAGGACGTGCCGCCGTGGAGACGGTCGTACTGGTCGTCGTCCACGTCATAGCTGCTCTCGTAGCCGCCCATCGCGCCCTCACCCTCGGACTTCGCCGCGCCGCCCGCCGCGCCCACGCCAGCGCCGACGCCCGAGCCGAGCGCCGCCATACCGAGGATGACGGGAACGGCGGCCAGCCCACCCGTCGCCACCGTCGCCACTGCGCCCACTACGGTGCCGACCGCCGCGCCGACGCCCGTGCCCTTGATCGCGCCGTCCCCGGCGTCCTCAGCGGTGCCGCCCTCGACGTACTGGTTGCCCTGCTCCACCACCGTGGTCGTCGTGCCCGTCTCACTGCCCATGCCGCTCGTGCCCCCGGTGCTCGCGCCTCCCATGCTCGTGCTGCCGCTCATGCCGCCGCGGCGGTTGAGGGAGGTCTGCCCCATTTCGGGCTGAATAACGCCCTGCGACTGGAGGTCCTGCACGAAGGCGTCGGCCTGGGCCACCGTCGGAAACAAAAGGTGTTTCATGCACCTAGTCTGGGAGTGGAGTGGCAGGCCGGGATGAGAGGAACGCCAAAGCGGGTTGGGGCTGGGGGGAGCAATCCTCCCCTCGGTCGCCCGGCAGAGGTTCTCGGTGGGGAGTGCAAAGCACCGAGGGGCACCCGAGACGGAGGAGGTCGGGCACAGGAGGTGGATGCGGGAGCGTGGGCCGTGGCCGCATCCTCGCCCCGCGCCTCCCTATACTTCTGGGCGGCAGATGCCCGCGCCCCGGCCAACGGGAAATGCGCGGAAGGGAGGCACGCCATGCAGGAATTGCTGGAAAAACTGGCGTCGCTCCGGGAGTACCTTTGACATTCCCGGCAAGACGCGCAGGCTGAACGAACTCGACCGTGAGTTGAGCGACCCGGCCCTCTGGAACAACGCGGGCCGCGCCCGGCAGGTGACGCAGGAGGCGGGGACGCTGCGCCGGGTGGTGGAGGGCTACCAGGGCCTTCAGGCCGACGTGAGCGGCCTCGCCGAGATGCTGGAGATCGCCGACGACGAGGACCGCGAACTCCTCGCCGAGGAGCAGGAGGGCATTCAGGCGCGGGTGGACGACCTGTACCGCGAGACGCTCTTCACGATGAAGCACGCCGACGCTCCCGCCATCGTGCGGGTCAAGAGCGGCGCGGGCGGCACCGAGTCGCAGGACTGGGCGGGAATGCTCACGCGGATGTTCATGCGCTGGGCCGAGCGGCACGGGTACAAGGTCGAACTGATCGACCAGCAGGACGGCGAGCAGGCCGGGGTGCTCGGGGCCGAATTCATCATCCGGGGGGAAAGGGCGTACGGCATGACCGCGCCCGAGCACGGCGTCCACCGCCTCGTCCGGGTCTCGCCCTTCGACTCGAACAACCGCCGCCACACCTCGTTCGCCTCGGTGGACGTGGTGCCGCAGGTCCCGGAGGAGGAGATCAACATCCACATCCCCGACTCCGATCTGCGCCGGGACGTGTTCCGCTCGCAGGGGGCCGGGGGGCAGGGCGTCAACACCACCGACTCCGCCGTGCGCCTGACGCACCTCCCCACGGGCATCGCCGTGGCGTCGCAGCAGACCAGAAGCCAGATCAAGAACCACGAGATCGCCCTCCAGATTCTCAAGCAGCGCCTCTACGACATCGAGGCCAGGAAGCGCGAGGAGGAGGAGGCAAAGGCGCGCGGCGAGCAGAAGAAGATCGAGTGGGGGTCGCAGATTCGCTCCTACGTCCTCGACAAGCAGTATGTCAAGGACCACCGCACGGGCGTGATGAAGCACAACCCCGACGACGTGCTCGACGGCGACCTCGACGACCTGATGTGGGCGGGCCTGGAGTGGATGGCCGGGAAGCGCGTGGCCGAGGACGCGGGCGTGGACGAGTAGGGTTGGACTCAGGGACAAGCGAGTTCGGAGGAAGGGGAGTCGTGCGGGGCGGCTCTCCTTCCTCTTTGGACTGCATAGAAGTCCGGGCACCACCGCGTTCTGACAGATTCGCGTGACATCCTCTCCCTAAACTGGGAAGAGGACTCTTCCTCTCCAATCCCAGTCCATCCCAGCGAACATGACCCCAGACCGCTCCATTCCCGGCCACACCCTCCTGCGTCCCCTCGGGCGGGGGGAGACCTCGCTCGTGTACCTCGCGCGGGACGCGGGGGGCCGGGAGGTCGCCCTCAAGGTGCCGCACGAGCGGACACTGAGCACGCAGGACGCGGCGGAGCGGTTCGGGAACGAGGTGCGGCTGACCCTGCAATTCCGCCACCCCCACCTCGTGCGGGGTTTCGCGGGCACGCCCTTCGGCCCGCAGGCGTTTCTCGCAGTGCGGTACTACCCGGAGGGGTCGCTGTGCGACGTGCTCCAGCGGCTGCCGGGGCGCGTCTTGGAGCAGGCGGCGGCGCTACGAGTGCTGGCGGACGTGGCGTCGGCCCTCGGCCACCTGCACGGCCTGGGGGCCGTCCATCAGGACGTGAAGCGGCAGAACGTGTACGTTCAGGAGGGGCGGGCGGCGCTGGGCGACCTGGGCAGCGCCTACTTCACCGCGCAGGGGGGGCGGGCGAGCGGCAGCCCCTTCTACATGGCCCCGGAGGTCTACCACGGCGAGAGCGGCGGCCCGGCGAGCGATGTCTACAGCCTCGGCATTCTCGCCTACGAGCTGCTGGCGGGGCAGCGACCCTTCCGGGGCGAGACCTACGAGGAAGTGATGGGCGCGCACCTGACCCGTTTCGCGCCGCCGCTGCTGTCGCTCAACCCCCAGCTTTCGCCCACCATCGCGCGCCTCACCGAGCGTGCCCTCGCCAAGCGGCCCGCAGACAGGCCGACAGCGGACGCCCTGCGCGCCGCCCTGCAAGCCGCCCTCGGTGAGGAGGACTCCTGCGCGGAGAGCGTCGCGGTCACGGCTCCCGTGAGGTCGGTAGGCCGCCATGTTCCACCTCCCAGAGTCGCCGAGCCGCAGCCGGAAGATGTGGGCGCGGGCCGCTGGAATCCCTTCAAACGGCGGAGGTAGGGCAAGCCCTCACCCTCAGCGCGACGGGCGGTGCATCTCGTACCGTCCGGGCCGGGCCTGAAAGCCGAGCCGTTCGTTCACGCGCAGCATGGGCGCGTTCGTGCTGTGGTTGTTCGTCCGCATCCGGGAGAATCCGGCCTCCCTCGCCCGGCGGATGACCTGCAATTTGAGCGGCAGCGCAAGACCCTGGCCGCGTGCCTGCGGATGCGTGGCGGTGAGTTCGTTGTACACGAAGTCCCGAATCTGGACCATCGCCGTCGTGCCGAGCCATTCGCCCTCCGGGGAGACGGCGAGGATGAGCCAGTCGGGGCGTGGGTCGTGGCCTAAGTGCAGCATCTCGCGCACCTGCGGGGGCGGCCAGCGCGGGTGTCCGGCGAGGTCGGGCGTCTCGGTCAGGCGGTCGGCGACGAAGCGGAGGTAGCGGTCGAGCGTGGACTCGTCCGCGCCCACCAGATCGGTGAACATGACTCCCTGCGCCTCCACACGTTCGAGGGCCGCGAGGTGAGGCGTCTCATCGAAGCTCGCCAGGTTGAGTTCGGAGGCGAAGCGGTGGGCGTGCCGGTGAAAACCCCGCCTCTCCGCCCATTCGAGACTTACCGGGTCGGTGTCGTCCACATCGGCGACGAGGCCCACTGGACTCAATTCTCGTACAGCCTTTTCTACCTCAGCCCATAGTGTGCCGCCGATTCCCTGCCCCCGCGCCTCCGGGTGGACGAGGACACGGGCGTGGAGGAAGTCCGGTGGGTCAAAGGAGAAGAAATACAGGTGGGCCACGCCGCGCACCTCTCCCCCGACCTCGGCAATCCAGCGGTGGCTGACGTGCGAGGGGTCGCGCCGTTCCTCCTGCGCCCGAAAAGACTCGACGGTGGTGTTCTGCCCCAGCACGAGGTTGGACAGCGCCACCCACGCGGGCACGTCGGCCTCCTCGAAGGGCCGAACGTTCAGGCTCACGCCCCGGCTCCCACCGCCTTCACCATCTGCCGGATCGCGCCGAGGTGGTAGGCGGCGTGGGCGACGGCTCCCGTCAAGCCTCCCGTCGCGTCCCCGTGTGCCTCTCCCCCGGCTTGAGTTCGGGCGAAAGCAACCAATTCGTCGTAGGCGGTGCGGACGCGACCCCGCACCGCCTCCCACTCCTCCTCGCTGACCTGCGCCGGATGGAAGCTCCCCTTCCAGTCGAACGGCCCCCGGTCGCCGTCCCGCTCCCAACGCACGATGACCTCCATGTGAAAGGCGGTGTGGCGGGCGTGTCCGGCGATGGACGAGCCGTTCACGTCGCGGCTGGCCTGTTCCGCATCGAGACCCTCCAGCGTCGCCAGCAGGCCGTGGTTGCCGCTGCCATCCGCCCCCGTGCCGTCGAGGAAGGCCGTGCCCTGGCCGGGGGTGCCACCCTCCACCGCTTCCCTCAGGATGTCGAGGATGCCTTCGGCCCAGTTCTGCGGAGTTTCGTCGCTCATGCCCCAGCGTACCGGGCGGGGCCGTGGCCCGGACATGTAGGCCGGGTGGCTCTGGAACCCCGCCCCTCACTCTGCTAGAGTTGCCAGTTGCGCCGCCCGGCGAGGCACGACCCTGCATGTGGCGGAGAAAGTGAGGTGAACCATGACCCAGTACGACCTGAACCTGATCCTGAACCCCAACCTCAGCGCCGAACAGCTCCAGACGGAGCGCGAGTACATCGAGACGGCGGTGAAGAATGCGGGGGCGGAGATCACCAACCTCGACGACGTGGGCAACCGCCGCCTGGCGTATGCCATCAACAAGGACCGCGAGGGCTACTACCTGATGTACACCATCCGCGCGGGAGGCAACCCCGAAAAGGACATCGCCCTCAACCTGCGTCTGCGCGACAACGTGCGCCGCATCCTGGTGGTGCGCGACCGCCCCGAGCAGCGGACGAAGAAGGCCTGAAGGCCCCCTCCCCCCACCCCCCGTTACGCTGTTGACGTAAAAACGCCGGTTTGATACCTTGAGGCCAACCCGCGAGGGCCAACCGCCAGCTACATACTCGCCCCAGTTATCTCGCCAGCTAGAGCAGCAAAGGAGACCCCGTTATGGCCCGAGGCATGAACCACGTTTACCTGATCGGCGCACTTGCCCGCGACCCCGAACTCCGTTACACGCCGAGCGGCGTGGCCGTCTTCGAGGCGACCGTCGCCGGGGAAGACCACGTGATCGGCAGCGACGGACGCGAGCGCAAGCTGCCCTGGTACCACCGCGTCTCCATCCTGGGCAAGCCCGCCGAGTGGCAGGCCGAGAAGGGACTGAAGAGCGGGGACGCCGTGATGGTGGAAGGCAACCTGGACTACAGCCAGTGGGAAGCGCCCGAGGGCGGCAAACGCAGCATGGTCAAGGTGAAGGCCGGACGCATCGAGCAGCTCGGCTACGCCCCCGAACTCGTGCAGGACGCCGGAGGCGGCGTTCGCATGGGCAGCGGCCTGAACGAGGTCCTGGTGATCGGCAACGTGACCCGCGACCCCGAACTGCGCTACACCCCCGCCGGAGACGCCGTGCTCGGCCTCGGCCTCGCCGTGAACGAGACCTGGAATGACCGTCAGGGGCAGAAGCAGGAAAAGACGCACTGGATTGACGTGACGCTGTGGCGCGACCTCGCCGAGAGCATGAAGGACCTGAAGAAGGGCGATCCCGTCCTGGTGCAGGGACGGCTCGTGAACGAGGCGTGGCAGGACAAAGACGGCAACAAGCGCAACTCCACCAAAGTAGAGGCGACGCGAGTCGAAGCCCTTTCCCGAGGCGTGGGCACCGGCAGTCCCACAGCCACCCCCGCCGCACCTCGCCCGCAGACCGCGAGCAGTGCGTCGCGCCCCCAGCCCGCCGCTGCCAGCGCCAGCCGCGCGCAGCCGAGCCGGGCGGCGACCACGGGGACCCGTTCGGGGGGCTTGGATATTGATCAAGGTCTCGACGATTTCCCGCCGGAAGAGGAAGACCTGCCGTTTTAGGCACGCTGGCGCGTGCGTCCAGAGGTCAAGAGGTCTAATAGTCGAGAAAGCTGAAGTTTGGGTCCTCTCGACCTCTCGACTCCTCGACCTCTAGACCACGCGAAGCACCCAATCGGCAGCTTTAAGAGGAACTCCTATGACCCAGAGCAGCAACACCGAGCGCAAACCGCGCGGCAAGGGACCCAAGCGGCCCCGCAAGCCCAAGGTCGATCCGTTCTCCATCGGGGAACTGGAGATCACCGACTACAAGGACGTGAAGATGCTCCGGCGCTTCGTGTCCGACACCGGCAAGATTTTGCCCCGCCGCCGCACCGGCCTCTCGGCCAAGCACCAGCGCCGCATCTCGCAGACGATCAAGATCGCCCGCCAGCTCGCGCTGCTGCCCTACACCGAGAAGCTGGTCCGCAAGTAAGGAGACTGGGCCATGCAAGTGATCCTTCTTGAACCCGGTCGCCTGGGCAAGACCGGCGACGTGGTGACCGTCAAGCCCGGCTACGCCCGCAACTTTCTGATCCCCCGTGGCATGGCGACCCCCGCCAACACGGCCAACATGAAGACCCTGGAGGCCCAGCTCCGCGCCCGGCAGAAGACGCAGGCGCAGGAGAAGGCCAAGGCCGAGGACCTCGCCAGCCGCCTCAACGGTGTGGCCGTGGAACTCAGCGTCCGTGCGGGCGAGGGCAAGATTTACGGGGCCGTCACCCACGCCGACGTGGCCGGGGCGCTCGACCGCCTGGGCTTCGACGTGGACCGCCGCCGCATCGACATGCCGAAGACCGTCAAGGAAATCGGCGAGTACGACATCAGCTACCGCGCCCACCCCGAAGTCACCATACCGCTGAAGCTCGTCATCCACGGGCAGAAGTAATTCAGACAGAGCAAGGCCCCGGCTTCGGCTGGGGTTTGTTCTTTTGGGCGGAGCATGTGGCCCACAGTGTCCGGCGGGGTGGTCTTTTAGCCTGAGCCATGCGCCGTGCCCTCGCGTTCCTGCCTCTGCTGCTGTCCGCCGCCGCAACCGCACAAACGGTCCCGGAGACGGTCAGCCCCACCCTCCTCACGCAACTGCGGGCCGGGGGCCTCGTGCTGTACTTCCGGCACTTTGATACGCAGGGGGCGGATGGCGCGACGGTGGACCTCCGCGACTGCGCCACCCAGCGGAATTTGAGCGAGCAGGGGCGGACAAATGCGCGCGAGGTCGGCAGGCTCCTTCGTGAACTGCGCGTCCCCTTCGGCACCGTCCTCAGCGGTGAATACTGCCGCAACCGTGAGAGCGCCGCACTGCTCGCCGGACGGGTGATGCCTGTGCCGACCCTGAACAATCCATATTTCCGCACGGGAACGGAGGCGGACCGGCTCAAGGTCATCGGCGACCTTCGCACGCTGCTGAGGCAGCCCCCACGCGCGGGCACCAATACGGTGATCGTCACGCACGAGCAGAACCTCCGCCTGACGACGGGCTGGATGCTCTCGGAGGGGGAGGCGGCGGTGCTCAAACCCGCGCCGGACGGCTCGTTCACGGTGCTTGCCAGGGTGACGCGGGAGGGGTGGGCGGCGGCCCTGCGCCGTTGACCGTGCGCTCTTGACCCATTCCTCACCCGGCCCTCGTCCCCTCTGCCTCCCCGCACGAGTACGGTAGCGGTGGAGGTCTCCCATGCTCAAGCACGCGCTGACGCTGACGGTCCTCGCCCTCTCCTCCCCCGCGCTCGGACAGGCGGTGAGGGGCACCGACGTGAACGTGACGAGCGGCGGGCGGGCGTACAAGAGTTACCTCGCCGCGCCGACCTCGGCCCCGACCACCCGTAAACCCGCCGTGATCCTGCTGCACTCCTTCAATGGGCTGGAGCAGGGCTACCGCGACCTCGTGGACGAGATGGCGGCGGCGGGCTTCGTGACGCTGGCGCTGGGCTGGCAGACCTTCGAGCAGGAGCCGAGCGACACAGTGGTGAGGACGCTCGTGGAGGACGGGGTGAAGTATCTCGGCGCGCGGCGGGACGTGAACGTGAATGCCGTGGGCCTGACGGGTTTTTGCGCGGGTGGGCGCTACACCATGCTGCTGCTGCCGCAGATGAAGCAGTTCAAGTCGGGCGTGGCCTGGTACGGCTTCCCCGATCAGGGCGGCACGGCGGCCAAACCGCAGACGCCCACCGCCGTGATCGGGCAACTGACGGCACCCATGCTGATCATCCACGGGACGCGCGACCAGCCCAGCCCCATCGCGGGCATCTACGCCTACGCGCAGAGGCTCGACGCAGCGAACAAGGTCTTCAAGCTCAGCGCGTATCAGGGCGAGCGGCACGGCTTCCTGCTCAGCGAGGGCCGTTTGGCGAACACCGTCGCCAGCCGGGACGCGCGGCGGGACATGCTGAATTATTTCCGGGAGTATCTGCGGTAGGGGGAGGGGCGGCCAGCGGCCAGCTTCTAGCGGCCAGCAGAACAACTTGAGCGAGGGTTTACGTCGTCTCCCGCAACAGCCGTTCGAGTTGGGCCGTCGTATCCGGCGCTCCCATCACTCGTGCGGCGTCGAGCACGGACAGGCCGTTCGCGTCCCGCGCGTGGAGGTCGGCCCCGCGTGACAGGAGCAGGTCCACGATCTCCGCTCGGTTGAACATCGCGGCCATTATCAACGCGGTCTTGCCGTCCGGCCCGGCGCTCTCGCGGTCAGCGCCGTGGTCGAGCAGGAGTTGGACCAGCGCCGCGTCGCCCTTGAAGGCGGCCCCGAGGATGGGCGTCTGGCCCTGATCGTTTCGCAACTCCGGGTCGGCCCCGTGTTCCAGCAGCAGACGGGCGGCCTCCCGGTGGCCGTGGTAGGTGGCGAGCATCAGGAGGCTGTCGCCCTTCTGGTTGCACAGGTTGGGGGGCAGGCCACGCTCCAGCAGGGGGGCGAGGCGTTCGGCGTTGCCCTGACGGACGAGATCGAAGACGGCCTGGACGGCCTCCAGCGTCTCGCGGTCGAGTTCGGCGACGGTGGGCGCTTGCGGTGACGTTCTCTCGCTGGTGTTGGATTCGGTTGAATTGGTGTCGCTTTGCATGGTGGCCCTCCTGCGCGGTGGATGTGCTGCCCGGATGGTAGCCTCTTGAGCTTGCGGCGTAGGTGTCGTGAAGATGGTCCGGACGGTTTGCGGGGGGCTTGGGGATAGACTGTCTGCGCGGGTGACTCACACGCCACCCACACAACTTTTTTCCTACTCTCTTTCCACCGACGACACTTCACCGGGCGCGCTCCGCGAGGTTTGTGGGGTCGCGCCCCTCTCTCACCGAAAGGAGATGAGGCCACCATGACAGGGATGTATGTCATCTTGGCGCTCTTGGGGGCACTGACCACGTGGTCGTTCTGGAGGCACTCGCGCGGGCAGCGGAGGCAGGCCGCAACCGACGACCGCCTGCAACGCGAGGCCCAGGCCGAGGCCGAGCGCATCCAGGCCCAGGCGGACGCCGAGGCCCGGCACCTGCGCGAGCAGGCCGAGGCGGTCCGGCAGCAGGCCGAGCAAACCCGCCAGGACGCCGCCCGCCGCCTTCAGGAAGCCGATGAACGTGAACGTCAGATCGCCCTTCAACTCGACGCGCAGCGCGACCAGATCGCGGCCCTGCGCGGGCAGTTCGAGGAGGAGCGCACCCAGGCCAAGCAGGACGCCGCCCGCGAGCGCGAGTCGCTGAGCGCGGACCGCCAGGAGACCCGCCGCGAGCGCGACGAACTCAAGCGCGAGATCGAGCGCCTCAACCGCCGGGCCGAGCAACTCGACGCGCGGGGCGACAAGCTCGACGCGCTGGAGGAGCGGCTGGAGGGGCAACTCCGGGCGCTCGCCGGGCAGGAGGCCGAACTGGGCGAGCGGGCGCGGCAGGCCGAACTCAAGCTGTACGAGGTGGCGAACCTGACCCCGGAGGCGGCCCGCGAGCAAATTCTGGGCCGCCTCGACGCCGAGCTGGAGGAGGAAAAGGCCATCCGCGTCCGGGCGATGACCGAGCGGGCCACCGCCGAGGCGAGGCGCACCGCCCGCAGCGTGGTCGCGCAGGCCATCCAGCGCAGCGCCTCGGAGACGAGCGCGCAGCTCAGCGTGTCGGTCGTGCCCATTCCTAACGACGCGATGAAGGGCCGCCTCATCGGGCGCGAGGGCCGCAACATCCGCGCCTTCGAGGCGCTGACGGGCGTGGACCTGATCATCGACGACACGCCGGAGGCCGTCATCCTCTCGTCCTTCAATCCGGTGCGGCGCGAGGTCGCCAAGCATGTGCTCGACGCGCTGGTCGCCGACGGGCGCATCCACCCCACCCGCATCGAGGAGATGGTCCACAAGGCGCAGGACGAGATGAAGACCTTCATCCACACCCAGGGCGAGGAGGCGGCCATCGAGGCGGGCGTGGTGGGTCTCAAGCCGGGGCTGGTGCAACTGCTGGGGCGGATGTACTTCCGCACGAGCTACGGTCAGAACGTCCTCAAGCACTCGGTTCAGGTCGCGCACCTCACGGGCATCATGGCGGACGAACTCGGACTGGACGCCGGGCTGGCCCGCCGCGCCGGGTTGATGCACGATGTGGGCAAGAGCATCGACCGCGAGATCGAGGGCACCCACGTCGAGATCGGGGTCAACCTCGCCAAGCGGTTCGGGGAACCCGCCGAGGTCATCGACGCCATCGCCCACCACCACGACCCGGAGAACGGGGAGACGCTGTATTCGGTGCTCGTGGCCGCCGCCGACGCGATCAGCGCGGCCCGGCCCGGTGCGCGGCGCGAGGAGCTGGAGGCCTATGTCCGGCGGCTGGAGCAACTGGAGCAGATCGCCGTCGCCTTTCCCGGCGTGCAGCAGGCGTATGCCATCCAGGCCGGGCGCGAGGTGCGCGTGATCGTCCAGCCCGAGAAGGTCAGCGACGCGCAGGCCACCCTCCTCGCCCGCGAGATCGCCGGACGGGTGGAGCAGGACATGGAGTACCCCGGCCAGGTGCAGGTCACGGTCGTGCGCGAGAGCCGCGCGGTGGAGGTCGCCCGGTAGGTCGGAACAGGGAAAGGGGCGGCCACGCGGGGAAGGCGGGCCGCCCTTCTCTTTCCCAATTGGAATCCGGGTGGGCGAGGGTTCAGGGGAATAACGCGGTATGGCGGTGGATGAAGAGCCGTAGGACGGTCTCCGAATTGGTCTGTTTGCACCAGATGGGCCAATCCCAAGCGGAGCGTGGCATGGAAGCGCTCGATGTGCTGGATGCTCTCGACGCGGTGCAAGGCTCCAGACACCCCGCCGCGATGGAGCTTCAAGCCATCGGTAGGGCAAACGGCGTCCAGGCCGGGCGTGAGGAGGCTTTCCCAGAGTCTGAGGGCACCCAGCGCGTCTCGTTGTCCCACGAGGCCGCGATCCGTCGGGTGGCCCGGTCCATCGCCGACCACAGTTAGGTAGGGCAGTCGTGACGACCCTGACGGCCTGACAGATTTTATGAGGGCGAACGAAAAACGAGCTGCCAGCCGACTTCGAGCGTTGTTTGTAGTACAGTATGAGGGCGTTTTCGTCCGCTCAGTGGCTCAGGGTCAGGCTTACCC
>NZ_JAZHPF010000029.1 GCF_036543075.1 Deinococcus sp. YIM 134068 | reverse complement strand
TCTGGAGCTGAGCCAGGACAGCCTGGTAGAGTCGAGGAGCGTCCCCGGCGGCATTTTCAGTTGTCACAAACAGAAAGTGTCCCCTACCGGGGACGCTTTCTCATACTTTCTGTCAGGCGGTCAGCGTGACGACCTCAAACCACCCGTTCTATACCGTCTTTTCCCGCTTCAGGAGAACGCCGGAATCAGGAGAGGCTTACCCCAGTGACCCAGCGACTCCCGCGATGCGAGATACGTCCTGTAGGCGACCGGTCGATTTCGGCCTCCTTTACGGGAGGGACGCGGTGCCGCTTGGGGTCGGGCGTGAACTGGAAGCCGCAGACCCGGCACAAGGAGTGCTGCTTGCTGGTGTGGGCGTGACCGGTTTTGACGTTGTGGGCACCATCGCGCTGCGGACGGGGGGACGGGGTGGACATTCATCCTCTATTGCCCAGCCTCCACCATCTCCCGCAGCTCTCCCTCGACGTACTGGCCCGCCTGCAAGCGCCAGAACTCGGCGTACTCGCCGCCTTTGGCGAGCAGGCTGGCATGGGTGCCGTCCTCGATGAGTCGGCCCGATTTCATCACGAGGATGCGGTCGGCCATCAGGACGCTGCCGAGGCGGTGGGTGATGAGCAGCGTGGTGCGGCCCCGCGCGAGGGCGGCAAAGGCGGCGAAGACCTCGGCCTCACTGCGGGGGTCGAGCGCGGCGGTCGGCTCGTCGAGGATGAGGAGCCGGGCATCCCGGTACAGGGCGCGGGCGGTGGCGAGCTTCTGCCACTGGCCGCCGGAGAGGTCCACGCCGCCGAACGCCTGCCCGATGCGCGTGTTCAATCCGTCCGCGAGACGGGGGAGCACGCCGTCCAGCCCGCTCGCGGTTACGGCCTGCCCGAGCTTCGCGTCGTCCTCCGGTCGGCCCAGCAGCACGTTGTCGCGCAGGGTCCACTCGAAGCGGGCGAAATCCTGAAAGACGGCGGCGATCTGCGTTCTCCATGCGGCGGGATCGAGGTCGCGCAGGTCGGTCGCTTCGCCCGGTGCCCCCACCGTCACGCGCCCGGAGGTCGGGTCGTAGAAACGTAGAAGCAGCTTGACGAGGGTGGTCTTGCCCGCCCCGTTCTCGCCCACGATGGCGACGACCTGCCCCTCGGGGATGGTCAGGCTCACGTCCTCCAGCACGGTCGGGCCGCCCCGGTAGGCGAACGAGACCCCCTCCAGCGTGAGGTTGAGGCGGGCGGGAAGGGGCCGGGGATTCGTGGGCGACGCCACGCCCGGTTTCGCGTCGAGGAAGGCGTAGTACTTCTGGAACCAGCGGAGGTGTTCGGTGCCCATCCCCAGCCCCTCGGTGATGCCCCCCAGCCCCTCGCGGACCTGCGCGAGCGCCCCGATGACGAGGACGACCGCCCCCGCCGTCAACCCACCCTCGCCCGCCCGCGCGACCGCGTAGGCGAAGAGGCCCGCCGTGACCGCCAGCGCGAGCGCCTGCGCGGGCAGGACGCCGAGGACCTGCCGATTCCGCATCTCGCGCATGACGCCCTGGTAGGCGAGCGCCTTGCTCAGATAGCGCCCGGTGAGGTACGGCATCAGGTCGTAGAGCCGCACCTCCTTCGCGTACTCGTGCCGCATGGCGACGCGCTGGTCGTAGGAGAGTTCGCGGGCCTCCTGGGTGCGCTGGATGGCGAGGCTCCAGCCCATCTCGCGCAGGCGAATCTGCGTGCGCGCCAGCGGCAGCATCCCCACCACGACGACGAGCGGCACCCACCACCCGACCGTGAGCAGCGCCCCCGCCACGCCGATCACGCCGACGAGGCTGCGGGTCAGGCCGAGCACGGTCGCCGTGAGGCTCAGGGGCCGGAAGCGGGCACCCATCTGCAAGGTCTCCACGTCGTCGTGGAAGCGGGGGTCCTCCACCACGTCGAGGCCGGGGAGGGCCTGCATCTTGCGCATCAGGCCCGTCACCGTCTGGACCGTGAAGTGGTCGGCGGCGTACCCCTGGAGGACCGTGCTCGCCACCGCCGTCAGTTGCGAGACGAGCGCCGTGCCCGCCCACGCGACCGCGAGCAGGGTGAGGTTCGCCTCCCCCCCGGCGGCCACCCGCCCGATGCCGTCCACCGTCCACTTGCTCAGGAAGACGGTCGCGGCGGGCACCAACCCCTGCACGACCACCATCAGCAGCATCAGCGAGACGAGCAGGGGCGCACTCCGCACCAGCGCCGGGAGCGCGCGGGCCAGAATCCGCAGCAGCTCCCGCGTGGGGATGGGGTCGTTGGCGGGAGGCTTACGCACCTGCCGAGTGTAGGCAGGGACGGGACGGCTCACCGTGAGGTTGGGGGTCGCCAGTCGCCAGCGTCCAGTCGCCAGAACGTAAGGCGCGGGGTTTTGGCCCCTCCCCCCTTGAGACGCCTGATGTGAATTGCGAGTTGGGCAGTGGAAGCGTTTTCGTCGTCCAACAAGAGGACGAGCGGTGCTCGTCACCCCTCTCCCCAGCCCTCTCCCGCAAGGGGAGAGGGAGTAAAAAGCACGTTCGGCACGCTGGCTTTCTATTGCACATCAGGCGTTTGAGGGGGAGGCTGGGAGGGGGTGACGAGCCACGCTTGCCCAACATTCCAATCCGGCAACCCGACAACAAACACGCCGCCCCATCCATCAAGGAGGAGCGGCGCGTCGCTGGAAAGTTCTCTCGGCTCAGTTCCCGCCATCCTGCCCATTCTGCGGGGCGCTCTCTGGGTTGCCACCCACCTCGTCGGGGTTGTCCTCCAACGTGCCCTCGCCGGTCGTGTTGGGGTCGCCGTCCACGATCTCGCGGGTGTCGGTGAGGCCGGAACCTCCCTCGACGGGGGCGAAGGAGTTCACGTCGTCCGCCGTGCCCTCGGCTCGGGCCACGTCCGCCGCCGAGTCGCCCTGCGGGGCCACCGTCGCGCCCGCGCTCGTCTGCTCGGCCACCGAACGGGTGTCGGGGTTGCCGCTCGCCTCCTCGTCGTTCTCGCCCGCCGCGCCCGTCGCTCCGGGCGGCTGGTTGCCCTGCGCCTGACCCGCCGTGCCCTCCGCCGTGCCGTTGGGGGCGGTGCCCTGAGAATTCTCCCCCTGCGCCTGGGCGCTCGTCCCCTCGCCGGTCGCCCCGGCCTGGGTCCCGCCCTCCTGAGTCTGGGTGCCCGCTGCCCCCGTCGTCTGTCCCCCGGTGGTCTGGGCCGCGCCCCCTCCACCTTCCGCCCCGGCTCCGGTCTGGGTGGCCCCGGTGCTCTGGGTGGCACCCTCTCCACCCGCCGCCGTGCCCTCGCCCCCGGCGGCGTCCGTCTCCCCGACGCCCTCGCCGCCCTCGCTCTGCACCGCGCCCGTGCCGCCGCCGCCCTCGGTGCCCGCCTCGCCCGGCGTTTCGCCCGTGCCGGAGACGATGGTGCCCTCGGCGGAGGGGGACGCCTCGCCCGCCGCGTTGCCGATGCGCGGCGCGGCGATCAGAAGTCCCACCCCCAGAATCAGGCCGAGCGTCACGCCCAGCGCCCAGGACATGGCGTCGCCCGCCACCCTCCGGTTCGTCCTCGTTCGCTTCATGGCGTCAGGATACGCCGCGTCCACAGGGACGTTGTTCTCCCCGGTCCTGCCCGTTTGCTCATGGGCGTGAGGGATTGACAGCGGTGGCCCCATGAGTTGAAGGCAAGCCCTTCAATTCATGGGGTCCGAGCAGAGCGAGAACCCGTGGTGCAGAGCGGTCGAAGTGGAGTTGATGGGAGTGCTTTCCTCCCATCAACGGAACGGAGCACCGCGATGAGGGGTGATGGGAAATGAGTGATGAGTGGTGAGGGGAAGCCTGAACGCTCCGCTGGCCGCTGGAAGCTGGCGGCTGGCCGCTCCCTACAGCAGCGTGTCCGGCGGCTCCCCGTGCCCCTCTTCCTCCGGCCACCACTGCAACCGGGCGAGGTCGCAGCGCCAGGTCTCGTCGAACGTCACGCCCTCGGCCTCCAGCAGCCGCTCCTGCACGTCGCCGAAGCCGAGTTTATGGGTGCTGACGCGGCCCTGCGCGTTAATGACGCGCTGCCACGGCAACGTCTCCTCGCCACTTTGGGACCGGCTCAGGAGGCCACCCATCACGAAGCCCGCCAGCCGCGCGCCGCCCGGTCCCGGCCTCCCGGCGAGGAGGGCGAGCTGCCCGTAGGTCATCACTCGGCCCGGCGGAATCCTCGCCACGAGCGCCCGGACCCGCTGGTGGAAGCTGGCCTCCGACACCTCGCCCGGCGCGTCATTCCCCACGCAGCGGCCCCCACAGCGCGTCCTCGTCGGGGAGGGGGAAGCCGTTCACCTTCAGGGCGAGCAGGATTTGCCCCCGGTGGTGCCCGTCGTGGATGAGCATGTGGGTGATGAACTGGGCCGTGCTGGGGTGCGACAGCTCGCCCGTGCCCTCGGCGGTGGTCGCCGTATCCAGGGCCGCCGACCAGACCTCGCGCAAGACCTCCGCCGCCCGCGCGGGGTCCTCCTGCGCCACGAACTCGTCCTCGCGCGTGTCGTCGTACAGGATGGGGAGGGGGGCCGCCGCGCCCACGTCCAGTTCCGAGAGCCAGCCCCTCGTCGTCCCCGCCATGTGCGCGAGGTGCTGGGCGACCGTCATCCCGCCGCCCGGCGTGACCGCCCGCATCATCTCAGGCGTCAGGTGCGCGCACAGCACGTCGTTCACGCGGCTCCCCGCCTCCACCGCCGTCGCCAGCGCCCCGGCGACCTCCTGCCCTGCGGTTGTCGTCATGAGGTCAGCGTACCCGGAAAAGCGGACAGGACGTGTCGGGAAGGAGCCGCCAGCCGTCAGCTTTCAGCGGCCAGCCGACCCCGCCCCTCCTAGCCCTGTTCTCCCCCACCCGCCCGGTAGCCCCGGTACTGCTCGCGCAGCTCGCGCTTGAGAAACTTGCCCGTCGCGCCGATGGGGATGCTCTCGGCCACGGCGGTGGCGTCGGGCAGCCACCACTTGGCGAATTTGGGGGCGAGGAAGGTGGTGATCTCCTCGTGGGTGACGTTCATTCCAGGGCGCAGGGTCACGACCGCCAGGGGCCGCTCGTCCCACTTGGGGTCGTCCATCGCGATCACCGCGCACTGGGCGACGGCGGGGTGGGCCATGATCGCGTTCTCCAGGTCCACGCTGCTGATCCATTCGCCGCCCGACTTGATGAGGTCCTTCGCCCGGTCCTGAATGTGCATGTAGCCGCGCTCGTCCAGCGTGGCGATGTCGCCCGTGTCGAACCACAGCTCGCCGCCTTGCTCGAAGAAGTTGCCCTGGCCCTCGCCCTTGAAGTAGCCCGAGGCGATCCACGGCCCGCGCGCGATGAGGCGACCCATCGTCTTGCCGTCGTGGGGCAGCCGCTCACCGTCGTCGCTCAGGAGGTCGAGGAAGACGAGCGGCACCGGGCGGCCCTGCTTGGCGCGCAGGGCGTAGCCCTCGTCGCTGCGCTCGGGCACCCCGACGGGTACCCCGCTCGCCGTGCCCAGCGGGTGCGTCTCCGTCATGCCCCAGGCGTGGGCGAGCGAGAGGTCGTGGCGGTCCTCGAAGGCGCGGATCAGGCTCTCGGGGGCCGCGCTGCCCCCCACCACCAGCCGCTCCAGGCGGTGCAGGTCGTAGGGCTGGCCCTCGGCCCGTGCCCGGTCGAGTTCGGCGAGGAGGCCCATCCAGATCGTCGGCACGCCCGCCGTGATCGTCACCGCCTCGTCCTGCAAGAGGGTGGCGATGCTCCGCCCGTCGCTGAAGACGCCCGCGTAGACCTGCCCCGCGCCGTACATCGCGCAGGTGTACGGCAGCCCCCAGGCGTTGACGTGGAACATGGGCACGACGGGCAGCACCACGTCCCGCTCGCCCACGTTCAGCGCGTCCTTCGGGGCGCTGACGAGGGAATGCAGGATGGTCGAGCGGTGGGAGTACATCACACCTTTGGGGTTGCCGGTCGTGCCGCTCGTGTAGCACATGCCCGCCGCGTCGTTCTCGCCGATCTGCGGGTAGCGGGCGAGCGGTTCGTGGCCCGTCACGAAGGCGTCGTAGTCCTCGGCCCCCTCGACCGGCTGCGGCGTCGGCCCCAGCACGAACACCCGCTCGATCCTCGGGCAGGCGGCGCGGATGGCCGGAATCAGGGCCGCGAAGACGTTCTCGACGATCAGCACCCGGTCTTCCGCATGGTTGAGAATCCACGCGATCTGCTCGGCGTGCAGGCGGATGTTGACGGTGTGAAGGACGAAGCCGCCGCTGGGCACGCCCAGGTACGCCTCCAGGTGCCGGAAGGAATTCACCGCGAGGGTCGCCACCCGGTCGCCCGGTTGCAGGCCGAGGCTCTGGAGGCCCGCCGCGAGCCGCAGCGCCCGGTTCGCCACCTCGCCGTAGGTCGTGCGGTGCTTGCGGGGAATGGGTTGACCCGCCTCGTCACGCCCGCCGACGAGCAGGCTCACGATCTCCCGTTCGGCGAAGATCGTGCGGGCACGCTCCAGAATGAAGGGGATCGTGAGGGGAACGTCCATCATGTTGCCTTGCATGGGTGACCTCCGAAGGGGGAAGGCGGTCAGCACGGCCCGCCCACCGTGAGCGTGCCGCCGGGACCGAAAGCCGGGTACGGCGGCATTCTAACGGCAGGCTGAACCGGGTCCAGCGAAGGGCGGTCAGCGGGGCGGGCGTTCGTGGGGCGGTCTGGCGTGCGCGCCGCCTCGCAGGGGACGTGGCCCGGCGGGGACGAGGACGCCGGGGCCGTCGTCTCCCTCATCGTCGTCCCGGCGTGGGGGAAAGCCCCGTGACCGCCGGACGCTTCCGGCCTTTCCCAGACGTTCCATTAACTGCCGGAGCCAACCCCTTCTCCCCGCGTTGCCGTTCATGCGCCAGCTTACGCCTCGTCGTCGGTCGGGTCCTCCGCCCCGGCACGGCCCATCAGGTACAGCTCCAGAATCTGCACCGCCGCCGCCTCGTCCTCGTCTGCGGCACCGAGGTCACGGGCGCGGCGGGTAGTGAAGCGCTCGTCCTGGTAGGCGACTGCGTAGCCCTGCTCGGCCAGAATTCTCCCGAAGGCGCGCACCCGGTCGGCGGAGGGGCTGTGCGCGCCGTCCGTCCGCAGCGGCAGGCCGAGCAGGAGGAGGCCCGCCCCCGTCTCCTCCACCTTGAGGCGCACCGCCTTGAGGTCGAGCGGCAGCCTCCTGCGGTCCACGCTGCCCCGCCCGAAGGCCAGCCGCCCGGCGCTCACCGCGAACCCGATGCGGCTCTTGCTCACGTCGAGCGCGAGGACGACGGGCGGGGCGGGAGGGCGCGGCTCGGTCATGGGGCGAGTGTAGCGGAGGGGGTGGGCCGCCTCAGTCCCCCTCGCCCACCGGGGCCGCCCGCACCGCGCGCAGGGCGAGCAGGGTGGCGAGCACGTCCAGCGCGCCGCTCAGGCCGTACACGAGTTGATCGCGCAAGGTGGGCGAAGAGCTGAAGCCCGCGATGGGCACGACGTTGAAGACGGCCATCGCCAGGCTCAGGGCGGCGGCGACATTGAGCCACTCCGAGAGCCGCCTGCGCCTCACGAGGTCGGCGGGGTTGGGCGCGAGGCGGGCCAGGGTGCCGTACACGGCGTTCCCGGCGAGGATGCTCGCGGGCCACACGGTCATCAGGGCGGTGAGGGCGACCGTGTTCGCCTCCGGGGCGGCCCCGGTCATCAGGCTCAGCAGGGTCAGGAACCACAGCACCAGCCGGAAGGACGTGAGCCACGGGAAAGTGAAGCGCAACGCCCGCAACGTTCCGTTCTCCGTGGGCGTCTCCTGCCCCCGCGTGAACCGCCTCAGCACCACCGCCCACCACGCGAGGACCAGCCCCGCCAGAACCGCCTCGATGGCCGTGAACCACGCCCCCTGCCCGAGATTGCCCCGCCACAGCGCATAGGCCGCGAGACCGAACAGCCCCGCGACCTGAACACCCAGCGCGGCGAGCGCGGCGGAACGCCAGCGGGCGGGAGTCATGGGAGGCCCTGCGGGCGTCGAGGAGTCGAGAGGTCGGAAAGTCCAGGAACACCTGACGCCGTTGCATCTCGACCTTTAGACTTCTCGACTTCTCGACGGCGAGCGAAGCAAGCCCTCACAGCCCCAGCTTCGCCCGCAGCCGCTCGCGCACGACCTCCGGTTTGGCCTGACCGCCCGTGGCCTTCATGACCGGGCCGAAGAGGGCGTTCATGGCCTTCGCGTTTCCGGCGCGCACCTTCTCCACGGTGGCGGGGTCGGCACTTATCGCGGCGTCGATGGCGGCGTCGATGGCCCCGGTATCGGTCACGACGGTCAGGCCGCGCTCTTGCACTAATGTCTCGGGGTCCTGCCCGCTCATCACGTCGGGCAGAAGGTCCTTGGCGACCCTGCCGCTGATCGTGCCCTCGTCTATGAGTCGCACGAGGGCCGCGAGGTGGGCGGGCCTCAACCCCGTGTCCCGGATGCTCTGCTCCCGCGCGGCAAGGAAGCCCGTCACGTCCGTCAGGAGCCAGTTGGCGAGCTTCTGCGCGTCGGGAGCAGGCGGGCTTGCCAGCGCCTCGTCGTAGAAGCGGCCCAGGGGGACGCCCTGGCTCAGTGTCTCGGCGTCGGCCTCGCGCACACCTGCCAGCACGTACCGCTCCCGCTTCTGGGCGGGCAGTTCGGGCATCCGTGAGCGCACGCGCCCCACCCATTCCGGCGTGATGTTCAGGGGCGGGAGGTCGGGTTCGGGGAAGTAGCGGTAGTCGGCCTCGCCCTCCTTCGTCCGCATCAGGAAGGTCTTGCCGCCGCCCTCGTCCCAGCCCAGCGTGTCCTGGGTGATGCGCCCGCCCGAGGTCAGCACCCGTGATTGCCGCGCCGTCTCGAACTCGATGGCGCGCTCCACCGAGCGGAAGGAGTTGAGGTTCTTGACCTCCACCTTCGTGCCCCACGGCTCGCCGGGCCGGTGGACGCTGATGTTCACGTCGCAGCGCATCTTGCCCTCTTCCGGGGTCGCGTCGCTGACGCCGAGGGACTGGGCGATGGCCTGCACCGCCGTCAGGAAGGCGCGGGCCTGCTCGGCCCCCGTGAGGTCCGCCTCCGTCACCATCTCAATGAGGGGCGACCCGGCGCGGTTGAGGTCGAGCAGGCTGTAGGGCGCGTAGGTGGGGTGCAGGAGCTTGCCCGCGTCGTCCTCCAGGTGGGCGCGCTTGATACGGACCCGCCCGCCCGCCACGTCCAGAAAGCCGTCCCGCGCGATGGGGCGGTCGTACTGGGAGAGCTGGAAGTTCTTGGGCGCGTCGGGGTAGAAGTAATTTTTGCGGTGGAACTGGGTGAAGCCCTCCACGTCGCAGTTCAGGCCCAGGCCGAACATCAGGGCGAGTTCGACGGCCTCGCGGTTGAGGGTGGGCAGGGTGCCCGGCAGCCCCAGCGTGAGGGGGTCGGTGAACGCGTTCGGCTCCGCCCCGTGGTAGTCGGCGGGGCACGCGCTGAAAATCTTGGTGCGCGTCCGCAGTTGCAGGTGGACTTCGAGGCCGATCACCGCCCGGTACATGGGGGGAGTGTAGCGCGGGGGCGGCGGAGCGCAGGGCGAACGGGAGCGCCTACAGCCTCCGCGTCATCTCCGTCCTGCTCGCCCGGAAGCCCAGCGACTCGTATAGCGGGCGGGCCAGCTCACTCGTGCCCAGGCTAACGCGGGTGACGCCCCGATCACGGGCTGCATCCAGGCAGCGGGTCACGAGGGCACGGGCGAGGCCGCGCCGCCTGTGGTCGGGATGCGTCCAAACGTTCACGATGCGCGCCCGGTAGGGGCAGGGGTCGCCGCGCGTCGGCCCCCACTCCAGCAGGGTCAGGCCCGCGCCGGCGACTACCTCTCCTGCGTTCTCGACCAGAAAGCCCAGATACACACCACGTCTCAACGCGTCCGCGACCCAGGCGGCGTAGATCGGGCGCTCGGCGGCGTTCGACTCCTCGGGGTAGCGGTGCCGGGCGATGGTTTCGGCATCGGCGGGGGTGGCGTGGCGAAAGGAAACGGTGGGCGAAGCCATTTCTCCAGAATGCCCTCAGAAGAGCAGCAGACCGGCTTTCGCAACTTCTCCCCTCCAAACACGTATCACCCAACATGAGCGAACTGCACGGACGGCTGGGGAGCCGCTGGCTGGGGTACGACCTGCGCGCGAGCTGGGACGGCGGGCGGTTGCGCGGGCGGATCGGGGGCAGTCTCCAGGGCCAGGACATCGAACTGACGCTGAGCGGCGGAGTGGTGGAGGGTCGCGTGGGCGGCTCCCTCACCGGGTTCGACGTGGCGGGCGACGTGACAGCGGGGATGGTCCACGCGCGGCTGGGAGGTCAGCTCTATGGGGACGACGTGCTCCTCATGCTCGACGGGAACCGCGTGACTGGGCGCTTCTCAGGACGCCTTCAGGGCAAGGACGTGAGCCTGAGCCGGGAGGATGAGCGGCTGGAGGGCCGTATCGGCGGGGTGGTGGACGGCCAGAACGTGAGCCTGAGTCTCGGTGACACCCCGCCGGAGCTGGCGGCCCTGGCGGCGGTGTGCGCGTACCGGGTGCTGCGCGACGCTCAGGCGGCGGTGGGCGGCGCGTCCGCCTAGCCTCTTCCACACGAACAAGCCGCACATTCCCGCACGGGAGCGCGTGCTAGTTTCCCCGCATCATGACTGCCGTACAGGTGAGGGCCAGGACGCTCGGGGAACTCCTTCAGACGCCGGAATACGCGGGCCGCACGCCCTTCGACGGCCAGGTGCGGCTCGTTCACGACGAGGTGCGCCAGAACCTGACGCGCAAGCTGCGGAGCGGCGAGGAGCTGTTCCCCGGCGTCATCGGCTACGACGACACGGTGATTCCCCAGCTCACGAACGCGCTCCTCGCGCGCCAGAACTTCATCCTCCTCGGCCTGCGCGGTCAGGCCAAGAGCCGCATCCTGCGCGCCATCACGGGCCTGCTCGACGAGGTCGTGCCCGTCATCGACGGCGTGGACATGCCCGACGACCCCCTCAACCCCATCGGGGCGGAGGGCCGTCACCTGCTGGAAGTGCACGGGCTGGAGCTGCCGATCCGCTGGCTGCCGCGCGACGCCCGCTACGTGGAGAAGCTCGCCACCCCCGACGTGACGGTGGCCGACCTGATCGGTGACGTGGACCCCATCAAGGCCGCTCGCCTGGGCACCTCGCTGGGCGACACGCGCTCCATGCATTTCGGACTGCTGCCGCGCGCCAACCGGGGCATCTTCGCGGTGAACGAGCTGGCCGACCTCGCGCCGAAGGTGCAGGTGGCCCTGTTCAACATTCTTCAGGAGGGCGATGTCCAGATCAAGGGCTACCCCATCCGCCTCGAACTCGACGTGATGCTCGTCTTCTCTGCCAACCCCGAGGACTACACGGCGCGCGGCAAGATCGTCACGCCCCTGAAGGACCGCATCGGCTCGGAAATCCGCACCCACTACCCCACCGACGTGCGGCAGGGCATGGACATCACGGCGCAGGAGGCGGTGCGGGCCGAGGGCGTGGTCGTGCCCGAGTTCATGGCCGAACTCATCGAGGAGATCGCCTTCCAGGCCCGCGAGGACGGGCGGGTGGACAAGATGTCCGGCGTGTCCCAGCGCCTCCCGATCAGCCTGATGGAGGTCGCGTCGGCCAACGCCGAGCGCCGCAGCCTGACCGGAAGCGACCGCCCGGTCGTGCGCGTCAGCGACGTGTACGCGGGCCTGCCCGCCATCACCGGCAAGATGGAGCTGGAGTACGAGGGCGAGCTGAAGGGCGCGGACACCGTGGCCCGCGACGTGATCCGCAAGGCCGCCGGGGCCGTCTATGCCCGGAGCCTCGGCAGCGCCGACACCCGCGACCTGGAGAAGTGGTTCGAGGACGGCAACGTCTTCCGTTTTCCCCAGTCCGGCGACGCGGGCGCGGCGATGAAGGCCACCCGCCAGGTCCCCGGCCTGACCGACCTCGCCGTGACGGTGGCCGCCAGCAACGACGACGCCGTGCGCGCCGCCGCCGCCGAGTTCATCCTGGAGGGCCTGTACGGGCGCAAGAAGCTCAGCCGCGCCGAGGAGACCTACGCGGCCCCCGAGCCGGAGACGCGGCAGCAGCGGGGGGGACGCTGGAACTGAGGGAGCGGTCAGCTCTCAGCCATCAGCTTTCAGCAAGAGAAGGCGTTCGCCCAAGCACAGGCGAACGCTTCTTTTTGTCTTTGTTCTTGCTGACGGCTGACCGCTGAAAGCTGACCGCTCAATACAGCTTCCCCAGCACCTCGTCCTTCATCACGAAGCTCTGCTCCCTCGTCGGGAACTCGCGGGCGCGCACCTCGTGGGCGTAGGTGGCGATGGCCTCCCGCGCCTCCCGGCCCAGTTCGGCGTAGCGTTTGGAAATCTTCTTCTCCTCGCCCTCGTACACGCCGAGAAGGTCGTGGTAGACGAGAACCTGCCCCCGGCAATGCACCCCCGCGCCGATGCCGATGGTGGGAATACTCAGCCGCTCGGTGATCAGCCGCGCGAGGCGGGCGGGCACGGCCTCCAGCACGACGGCGAAGGCTCCGGCGGCCTCCAGCGCGGCGGCCCCCTCCACGGTTCGGCGGGCCGTCTCCTCGTCCTTGCCCTGCACCTTGAGGCCGCCCTGCGCGGTGGCGGTCTGCGGCATCAGCCCGACGTGGCCCATGACGGGCACCCCGTTGCGGGTGAGGACCGAGACGACCTCCAGCACCTCGGGGGTGGCACCCTCCATCTTCACGGCGTCGGCCCCCGTTTCCTGAATGACGCGGACGGCGGCGCGCATCGCGTCGGTCACGCCCGTGTGGTACGTGCCGAAGGGCAGGTCCACGACCATGAAGGTCTCCGGTGCCCCCCGCCGCACCGCCCGCGCGTGGTGGATCATGTCGCCCAGCGTGACGGGCGCGGTGGAGTCGTAGCCCAGCACCACGTTCCCCAGCGAGTCGCCCACGAGGATAAGGTCGACCCCCGCTCCTTCCGCGTGCCGCCCGCCCGGATAGTCATAGGCCGTGACCATCACGAGCGGTTCCGGCGCGTGCAGGAGGTCGGGAATGGTGCGCTTCATGGGGGGAAGCTATCAGCTTTCAGCCGTCAGCGATCAGCCCCGGGAGGCTCTTGCTAACGGCTGAAAGCTGAGGGCTGACCGCTATCCCCCCACCACTTCCCCATACCGCCCCAGCACGAGGTAGATCACCCAGCCCGTCACCGCCACGTACAGCCACACGGGCACGGTCCAGCGCACCCAGGCGCGGTGGCGGTTGAACGAGGTGCGGGCGGCGGGTTCGGCGTTGATGTTGCCGAGGTTCCCGGCGGCCCGCAGGCCCCTCACGGCGTTGTACAGGGCACCGAGGGCGAGGGGCAGGTTCAGGGCGGCGAGGATGATGTGGCTGATCAGGAGGACGAAATACGCTGTGCGCCACGTGTCCGGCCCCACGTACCGCTTCTCGTAGCCCAGGCCCAGGCGGGTGAGGTACAGCACGAGGAAGATGGTCGCCAGGGCGCTTGCCGTGACCATCGCCCGCATGTGCGCCTCACGGTTGCCGCGCTTGATGAAGAACACCCCGACTACGAGCGCCAGCCCGCTCAGGATGATGGTAATCACTGCCCACTGGTTGATGATGGCCGCCACACCCGGATTCTAGGTCGGGGGGGCCGGTGCGGGTGTCCCAGGGGAGGCGGGAGAGGGAGAAAGGTAAGACAGCGCTACGTATTTGCCCCTCCCCTTGAGGGGGGAGGCCGGGACTGGCAGCGCTTCATAGGAGAGGGGATGAACGGGCCGAACCACCCGAAGACCGGAGCCGTCAACTTCTCGCCCTCCTCCACTCGCCACCCTTCACCGGGGGACAATCTTCAGCCGCCGCCGCCTAGAATGGGGGCGTTGACCCCGACGGTCCGCACGGTGTTCTCCCCGGCGTGGCCGCCCCGGTTGGAAGGATGGTGGAGTGGAGTGAGTCGTGTCGTGGCGGTGGCCCGACCGGGCGCGGGGGTCTGGCTCTCCCGGCTGGCCTGGGCCGCTCTGGCGTACAACGTGCTGGTGATCCTGTGGGGCGCGGTGGTCCGCATCACGGGGGCGGGGGCGGGCTGCGGCGACCACTGGCCGCTGTGTAACGGTGTGGTCCTGCCGCAGAGTCCGGCCCTGCACACCGTCATCGAACTCAGCCACCGCCTGACCAGCGGGTTGAGCGGAATGCTCGCGCTGGGGCTGGTGGCGCTGGCGTTCCGGGTGACGGCGAAGGGGCATCCGGCCCGCCTCGGTGCCCTGCTCAGCCTCGGCCTGATCGTGTTGGAGGGGCTGGTCGGCGGGGTGCAGGTCCTCCTGGGGCTGACGGCGGACTCCACCGACCCGGCGCGCGGCTTCGTGCAGGGCGTCCACCTCGCCAACACCTTCCTGCTGCTGGGGGCGCTGCTGCTCACGGCGCTGTGGGCGTCGGGCGGGCCACGGCTGCGGCTGCGGGGGCAGGGGCGGGCGCTCGGGCTGAGCCTGTTCGGGCTGGGATTGCTGCTCGTCCTCGGGATGGCGGGTGCGGTGACGGCGCTGGGCGACCTGCTGTTCATGCCGGAGGGGGGCACGCCGCTCGACACGGTGCGGCGCGACTTCGGGGCCAGCGCGAGCCTGATCGAGAACCTGCGGGTCGTCCACCCCATGCTCGCCGTGGGGACGAGCGCGTACCTGCTGTGGATGGCGTCGGCCCTGTCCAAGTTGCGGCCCTCGCCGGGGGTCAAACGGTGGGGATTGCTCCTTGCGGGCGGGATTGCCCTTCAGATGGTGGCGGGCTTCGCCAACGTGGCCCTCAAGGCTCCGGGCTGGATGCAGCTCACCCACCTGGGGCTGGCGTGCGGGCTGTGGCTCGTGACCGTGATGCTGGTGTACCGCGCCCTCACCATTCCGGCGACGCGGGAGCATCTGCTGCCCTCGCCCTCCGGCGCAGGAGTGAACGTATGACGACCGAACCCATGCGCGGGGGGGATATGCTCCCCTCCGTGACCCAAGCCGCCCGTGCCACCTGGCGCGACTACCTGGCGCTGACCAAGCCGAAGGTCATCAGCCTGCTGCTGTGGACCACCCTCACCGCGATGGTGATGGCGGCGCGCGGCTGGCCGGGGCTGTGGCTCTTCCTCGTGGTCGGCGTGGCCGGGTACGCCTCGGCGGGGTCGGCGGGCGTGTTCAACATGATCGTGGACCGCGACATCGACCTGAAGATGAAGCGCACGGCGGCCCGGCCCACCTCCAGCGGCCTGATCTCCACCCGCGACGCGGCGCTCTTCGGGGCGGCCCTGCAACTCGCCTCCTTCGTGGGGCTGTGGGTGTGGGCCACGCCCCTCGCCGCGTGGATGAGCCTCGCGGGCTTTTTCACCTACGTCGTGGTGTATACGCTGTGGCTCAAGCGCACGACCTGGCACAACATCGTTCTGGGCGGGGCCGCCGGGTGCTTTCCGCCGCTGGTGGGCTGGGCCGCCGTGACGGGCGACCTCAACCTCTTCGCGTGGTTTCTCTTCGCCATCATCTTCTTCTGGACGCCCGTGCATTTCTGGGCGCTCGCGCTGATGATCAAGGAGGAGTACCGCGAGGTCGGCATCCCCATGCTGCCCGTCGTCCACGGCGACAAACTCACGGTCGTGCAGATCGGCCTGTACGCGATCTACACGGTCGTGCTGTCGGTGATGCCCGTCTTCATCGGGGAGGTGGGAGTGCTGTACTTCTTCGCCGCGCTGGGGCTGGGGTGGCTGCTGCTCGCGCGTTCGTGGCGGCTGTACCGGCACGTCATGGGCGGGGGGACGGTCGAGCGGCGGGTCGCCGTGCCGCTGTACCTGTACTCCATGCTGTACCTCGCGCTGCTGTTCGTGGCGGGAGCTGTGGACCGGGTGCTGATCGGGTAGGACAGGTGGGGACGAGAGGGGGCGGTGATCGTGGCCGCCCCTCCACAGTTAGGGCGTCAACGGGAAGCTGTAGGACACTTGCCTCCCCGTCATTCTGGTCTCATGTGCCCATCCCTGACCGCTCGGTCGGACGCCGGACCGAGCCAGGCGTGTGGAGGCACACGGGGCGGCCCTCCTCCCGGCGGAACACAAGCCGGGGGAGACGTCTTAGACTGGGAGAACAGGAGAGAGGAAAGGAGTGACATTGAACACCACACATCACCGCCACGGGGGCGGGCCACGGGGGGCCACGTTGCGCCGCTTCGCGCGGGCGGGTCTGCTCGGGGTGGGCGCGACGCTGCTGACCGGGTGCGGGACGGAGCAGCTGATCAGCATCGGCGACCTGTCGTCGGCGAGCAACCGCGAAGTGTTCTGGATGAGCGTGCCCGCCATCGCCTTCTCGATCATCATCTTCATCGGGGTGTCGTGGGCGCTGTTCTACTCGGTGCAGAAGTTCCGCGAGGACCGCAACGAGAACGCGCCCGCGCAGTTCCACGGCAACAACCGCCTGGAGGTCATCCTGGTGGTCGTGCCCGTCCTCATCGTGGTGATGCTGAGCGTGCTGACCGTCCGCACGATGGCGCGCATCAATCCCACCCCGCGCGAGGCTGTGGACATCACCGTGCTCGCCCGGCAGTTCTGGTGGAACTTCGGGTATCCGGGCGCGCCCGCCGCCGCCGGGGGCACCGTCACGAACGGCAACGAGCTGATCATCCCCACCCGCAACCAGGTGGCCGTGACGGTGGGCAGCGGCGACGTGATGCACGGCTTCTGGGCACCGAACCTCGGCGGGCAACGCTTCGCCACGCCGGGCGCGCAGAAGACGTGGCAGATCGACACCGACCGGCCCGGCGTGTACCAGGGCAACTGCTCGTTCCTGTGCGGGGCGAGCCACGCCAACATGCGCTACAAGGTGATCGCGCTGGAGCCGGAGCGGTACAACGCCTTCCTGCGGGCGGCGCAGGCCTACCGCGCCCCCACTCCCGCCACGGGCAGCGCCGAGGCGCGCGGCTACACGATCTTCATGGAGGGCAAGGCCAGCACGGGCGCGCTCGCCTGCGCGTCGTGCCACCGGGTGCAGGGCACGCCCGCGAACGGGGCCGCCGGGCCGGACCTGAGCTTTTTCGGCAGCCGCCGCACGCTGGGGGCCGGGCTGTGGGAGGGCGAGCGCGCCCGCGAGATGCTGATTCCCTGGCTCGCCAACAGCCCCGGCGTGAAGCCGGGCAGCCTGATGCCGACCTACGACGGCAGCGAGTACCGTGTGAACGGCGAGGTTCTGAAGGGCGGCGTGCTGACCCGCGCCGAGCTGGAGGACGTGGCGGCCTACCTGCGGAGCCTCCAGCTCCCCGAGGAGGCGAACTACTGGCGGGACGTGCCGATCATCGGCGGCCCGGAGAGCGTTGAGGACAACAACGCTTCAGAGGGAGAGGGAGGCAACTCGTGACGGTTCAGCACGCGCCGCAGCCCACCGCCGCCGAACGCCGGGGCGCGTGGGAGGTCATCAAGGACTACATGATGACCACCGATCACAAGAAGATCGGGATTCTGTATATCCTCACGTCCCTGGTGGGCTTCGCGCTGGCGGGCTTCCTCGCCCTCGCCATCCGCGTGCAGCTCGCGCTGCCCGAGCAGACGCTGCTCACCGGCAACGCCTACAACCAGGTGCTCACCGTTCACGCGGTGGTCATGCTGTTCTTCTTCCTGATTCCCATCGGGCTGTTCGGGTTCGGGAACTTCTTCCTGCCGCTGCAACTCGGGGTGCGCGACGTGGCGCTGCCGCGCGTGAACACCTTCGCGGTGTGGCTGTTCATCTTCAGCCTCGTGCTCGTGGTGACGGCGCTGTGGAACGGCGGCGTGCCCGGCGTGGGCTGGACCTTCCCCTACCCGCTGGTGGCGGACGGCAACCAGACGGGCGTGGCCGTGTTCATGGTGGCGGTGCTCCTCAACGGCCTGGGGTCGCTGCTCGGCAGCGCGAACTTCGCGGCGACCATCGTGAACCTGCGGACGCCGGGCATGAGCCTGTGGAAGATGCCGATCTTCTCGTGGAGCATCTTCGCCACCAGCCTGCTCCAGCTCGTCAGCCTGGGTGGCCTGACCGCCGCCGCGCTCGTCGTGCTCCTCGAACTCAAGCTGGGGCTGAGCATGTTCAACCCCGGCATCGGCGGCACGCCCCTGCTTCAGCAGCAGTTCTTCTGGTTCTACTCCCACCCCGCCGTGTACGTGATGCTGCTGCCCTACCTCGGCATCGGGGCCGAGATCGCCTCCACGATGGCCCGCAAGCCGCTGTTCGGCTACCGGGTGATGGTGTACTCGCTGCTCGGCATCGTGCTCGTCTCGCTGCTCGTGTGGGCGCACCACTTCTTCGCCATCGGGCTGCCCGAGGCGTGGCAGATCGCCTTCGCGGTGGCGACGCTGATCGTGGCCGTGCCCACGGGCGTCAAAATCTTCAACCTGATCGGCACGCTCTGGGGCGGGCGCATCCTGCTCAAGACGCCGACCTACTGGCTCGTCGGCTTCATCTTCAACTTCCTGGTGGGCGGGATCACGGGTGTCTCTCTCGGGATGGTGCCCTTCGACTATCAGGTGACGATGAGCTACTACGTCGTGGCGCACTTCCACAACGTGATGATGTTCGGCACGGCGTTCCTGGCGTTCGGCGGCCTGTACTACTGGTGGCCGAAAATGACGGGCCGCTTCCTCGACGAGAAGATGGGCGTGTGGCACTTCTGGCTGTTCATGGTCGGCTCGTGGCTGACCTTCCTGCCGCAGTACGTCCTCGGCCTGATGGGGATGCCCCGGCGCTACTACACCTACCCGGTGGGCAACGCCACCTGGACGGAGCTGAACTTCATCTCCTCGGTGGGCGCGTTCGTGCTGCTCGCGGGCGGCGTCGTGTTCGTGTGGAACATGCTCCAGAGCATGCGGCGGCCCATCACGGCGGGACCCAACCCCTGGGGCGGCTTCACGCTGGAGTGGACGGCGGCCTCCCCGCCCGCCGCGTACAACTTCGCGCACGAGTTCCCCACCACCTTCCCCACCGAGCGCCCGCTGTACGACTGGGAGAAGAGCGGCGAGAAGCTCACGCCCGTGGACCCCAAGTCGATCCACCTGCCCGTGGACTCCATCTGGCCCTTCATGACGGCCTTCTCGCTGCTGCTGATGGGCTACGGCCTCTCGTTCGGCTGGTTCACGAACTACACCCCGGCGGACGGCCTGCAACCCTTCCTGGAGGGGGGCATCGGCTTCGTCGCGGCGAGCATCATCCTGTACCTGAGCTTCCCACTGTTCTTCTGGTCGCTCTTCAAGTGGGCCGGGACGCGTGAGTATGCCGTGCCAGTGGAGCACCACCACCTCACGAAGTACGACAACGGCTTCATGGGGATGGCGTGGTTCATCATCTCGGAAGTGAGCCTCTTCGGCGTCCTGATCGCCGGGTACGTGTACCTGCGGATCATCGGGGCCGCCGAGCCGCCCGCCCTGCGCCCGAACGTGTGGCTGGCCGCGCTGAACACGCTGATCCTGGTCTCCTCGTCCTTCGTGATCCACAAGGCCGAGCAGGACCACCACCACGGGCGCTACACGTGGTTCCGGCTGGGCCTGTTCCTGACGCTGCTGCTGGGCGCGGTCTTCATGCTCTTCCAGGTGTACGAGTTCTCGCTGTTCGGCGTGGAGAGTGACTGGCGTCAGAACCTGTGGCAGTCGTGCTTCTTCATCATCGTCGGCCTGCACGGGCTGCACATCCTGATCGGCGGCACCGGCATCGCCCTGCCGTACTACCAGGCGCTGACCGGCAAGATGGACAAGTACAACCACGGCTCCCTGACCGCCGCCAGCCTGTACTGGCACTTGGTGGACGTGGTGTGGCTCTTGATCGTGGCGATCTTCTACGCGTGGTGAGGTAGCGGTCAGCGGTTAGCTTTCAGCAATCAGCAAAGGAGGTGGGGGCGTCTCCACCTCCTTCTTTTTCGGCTGACCGCTGACGGCTGAGAGCTGACCGCTCCTGGGACACCCCGCCCGCCCCCGCCGCTCTAGCCTGGGTGCATGAAGTGGTTCACGGCGGCCTTGCTCGCCCTCGCCGCAGTTCTGGGAGGGCTGCTCCTTTTCCGCAACGTCTCCCCCACCGCGCAGGGAGGCACCGCGCTCGACGCGCCCGTGCCCCTGCCCGCGCTGCGACTGGTGAACGAGCAGGGGGAGGCGGCCACCCTCGCCGACTCGGGTGGGAAGGTGCGACTGGTGTTCTTCGGGTTCGCGCGCTGCCCGGACGTGTGCCCGGCGACGCTGGCGGCCCTGAAAAACAATCTGGCCGAGTTGCAGCCCGCCCAACGCGAACGCATAGGCGTGCAGCTCGTGACGGTGGACCCGGAACATGACGGGCCGGAGGTGCTGCGCGACTATCTGGGCCGCTTCGACCCCGCCTTCACAGGGCTGACGGGTGAGGCGGCGACCATCGACGAGGCCGCGCGGGTGATGTTCGTGGCGAACGTGAAGCCCGCGCCCCAGCCGCAGGGCGATCACGGCGGGCACGACGACCACACGGAGGCGGCGGGGAACGGCAGCGCGAATGCAGAGGCTGCCGGGGCGAGCGCGGCTCAAGCGGCCCGACTGCACGGCGATCAGGTCAGCGTGGTGGACGCACAGGGCCGCTTCGTGCGCGTGTACGGCAACTCCGAGGTGCTGGCCGGGGACCTCGCCCACGACCTGCCGGGATTGATTCGGATGCACGGTCAGTAGTTCAAATCAGACGCAGAGGGGAGGTCAGGTCGTCGCCTGGCCTCCCCCTTCTTATGTCTTGCGGTTCAGGGTTCGCTCAGCTCGATAACGCTGAATACTGCCCCATCCGGGTCGCTCAGGATGGCGATGGTGCCGTAGGGCGAGTCGAAGGGCGGCACCTGCACCGTTCCGCCGCTCTCCGGGGCGACCCGGACGGCCTCCCGCACGTCGTTCACGGCGAAGTAGGGCATCCAGTGGGGCGGGATGGAGTCGGGCCAGTGTTCCGCGTCCATCCCCATGATGCCGCCGACCTCCATCCCATCCTTCTTCAGCGTGTGGTAGGTCAGGCCCTCCACGCCCTGCATGGGTTCGCTGCTCGCGCTGAACAGCCGCGTATAGAAGGCGCGGGCGGCCCCGGCGTCGCGTGTGTTGACCTCCTGCCACGTCATGCTGCCGTGTTCGTTCTCCAACTCGGAGCCGGGAAAGCTCAGCGGTTGCCACAGCCCGAAGACGGCTCCCGTGGGGTCGCTGGCGACGAGCATGTGGCCCAGCCCATGCACGTCCATAGGCTCCACCATGACCTGCCCGCCCAGTTCCCTGATGCGCTCGGCGTCGGCCCGCGCGTCGTCGCTGCCGTAGTAGACGGTCCAGGTACTCGGCATCTCCCCCATCTCCGGCGACTTCGGCATAAATCCGGCGACCACATGCCCACTCTTGCAGACCCAGTGGTAATGGCCGTACTCCGGCCCCTGGTCCTCGAAGCTCCAGCCGAAGAGGCGGCTGTAAAACCGCCGCGCCTCCTCCGGCTTCCCGCTCGTGAGGTCGAACCAACTCGGCGTTCCGGCGGGGTGATGCGTCTGGACGGGCATAAACAACCTCCTGGGAAGAGGGCGGATTGGGCGGACAACTTAGCTTAAATTACATTTGATGTTATGTCAATAGCAGAATCAAAGAGCGTTTTTTGTACTTTCACAAGAATACAGTCCACCTATAGGCGTACCCTTGCCCCCTTTTTCGGAAATAGCGTAATATGGCCGCATGACCGAACCGCTCGACGCCGCGCTGCGCCCCAAGACCCTGACGGAGTACGTGGGTCAGGAGCGGCTCAAGGAAAAGCTGACGGTGTACCTCCAGGCCGCGAAAGGCCGCCGCGAGGCGCTGGATCACACGCTGCTCTTCGGGCCTCCTGGCCTCGGTAAGACGACGCTGGCGCACATCATCGCGCACGAACTCGGGGTGAACATCCGGGTCACGTCGGGTCCCGCCATCGAGAAGCCGGGGGACCTCGCCGCCATCCTCACGAACTCGCTGGAGGAGGGCGACGTGCTCTTCATCGACGAGATTCACCGCCTGGGCCGCGTGGCCGAGGAACACCTCTACCCGGCGATGGAGGACTACAAGCTCGACATCGTGCTGGGGCAGGGTCCGGCGGCGCGGACCATCGAGCTGCCGCTGCCGCGCTTCACGCTCGTGGGCGCGACGACCCGGCCCGGCCTCATCACCGCGCCCATGCGTTCGCGCTTCGGCATCATCGAGCACCTGGAGTACTACACGCCCACCGAGATCGGCACGAACCTGCTGCGCGACGCCCGGCTGCTCGGCTTCGGGCTGGTGGAGGAGGCCGCCGTGGAGATCGGTGCCCGCTCGCGCGGCACGATGCGAATTGCCAAGCGGCTGCTGCGGCGTGTGCGCGACTACGCCGAGGTCGCGGGCGAGAAGACCATCGAACTGCCCCGTGCGCTGGACGCCCTCGACCGCCTCGGGCTGGACGCGGCGGGCCTGGACGACCGCGACAAGAAGTACCTGGAGACGCTGATTCACCGTTTCGCGGGCGGCCCGGTGGGCGTGGACACCCTCGCCACCGCCATCTCGGAAGACGCCCTGACGCTGGAGGACGTGTACGAGCCGTACCTCATCCAGCTCGGCTTTATCAAGCGCACGCCGAGGGGCCGCGTCGCCACCGCCCACGCTTATGACCACCTGGGGCTGCCCGTGGGCGGGCGGGACGAGGACCTGTCGGGAATTTACACGAACTGAGGATGTTGAGGGCACGGCGTCTTCTCTTCCTCCTAGCCGTCCTGATCTTTCTGGTCCCCGTAGGACTGATCGGCGCGTATATCTGGCAGGCGGGTCTGGACCTTCAGAGTCCGGCCTCGTCGCGTCAGTGGATCAAGGTGTGCGCGCGGAGCCGTGAAGACCTGTACTGCAAGGCGGCGGCACGGGTGATGCGCGAAACATCTGGACCGGTGGTCTTCTTGCATCCGAATATGGGAGACAGGGAGATCGTGGCGGAACTGGTCAGGTGGAAGGGCCGCACTCCTACCGCTATGGAACTCGACGCCGTGGCACGGGCCAACCTGTTTCCAGTCCCCAGGCTGACTGAAGGTGTCGTGACCTCGCTGGATGGGCAAGAACGCGAGGTGGTGTGTGGCCTGCCGGGCGAGCGGCTGGCCTGCCGGATAGACCACCTGCGGTTCGGACCTGCCAATCTACCTCACTCTCCAGAAGATGGGGCGGTGTATTCGACGTTTAGCCCTCAGCGAAGCCAGCACTTTTTTCTGCCCCTTCCTGACCGCTGACGGCTCGCTACACTCCCCCCATGACCGCCCCCCAAGTCCAGATGTTCGGCCTGAAAAAGAGCGCCGCCACCCGTGCCGCCGAGCGGTTCTTCAAGGAGCGGCGGGTCAAGATTCATTTCGTGGACCTGAGCGCCAAACCCATCGCCAAAGGAGAGCTGACCCGCTTCGTGCAGAAGTTCGGCCTGAACTCGCTGCTGGACACCGAGGGCAAAGCCTACGAGCGGTCCAACCTCGCCTACCTCCGCACGACGGAGGACGCCATCATCGCCCGCGTCATCGAGACGCCGGAGCTGCTGCGCCTGCCCCTCGTGCGTGGCGGCAAGGTGCTGACGGTAGGTGAGGACGTGGAGGGCTGGGGGCGGATGCTGGAGGGCTGAGCTTCGCCGTGGGCGTGAGGGTCAGCGCCCGCCGCTCACGTCCAGCAGAGTGCCCGTGACGTAGCTCGCCTCGTCGGAGAGGAGCCACAGGATCGCGTGGGCGACCTCCTCCGCGCTGCCGCCCCGGCCCAGCGGCACGCCTGGGGCCAGCCGGGCGACGCGGCCCGGTTCCCCGCCCAGCGCATGAATCTCCGTCTCGATGAGGCCGGGGCGTACCCCGCAGACGCGGATGCCCTCGGCGGCGACCTCGCGGGCCAGGCCGACCGTGAGGGTATCCACCGCCGCTTTCGACGCCGCGTAGTCCACGTACTCGCCGGGCGACCCCAGCACGGCGGCCCGCGACGAGACGTTGACGATCACGCCGCCCACACCCCCGTAGCGGGTGGACATGCGCCGCACCGCCGCCCCAGCACACAGGAAGGCCCCGACGACATTGGTGCTCAGCACACGGCCCAGCCGCCCGGCGTCTATCTCATCCACCCGTGCCTGACGCTCCAGGATGCCCGCGTTGTTGACGAGCGCCGTGACCGGACCGAGCGCCGACTGAACCTCGTCGAACAGCCGCTCCACGTCTTCCTCGCGGCCCACGTCGGCCTGTACAGCGAGCGCCCGGCCTCCAACCTTCTCTATATCGCGCACCACCGCTTCGGCGGCGTCTGCGTCCCGGTGGTAATCCACCCCGACCCGGTAGCCGCGTTCCGCCGCGAGTCGGGCGGTGGCCGCTCCTATGCCCCGGCTGCCGCCCGTGATGAGGACGACCCTGGTCATGGTTCGAACCCTGGCTGAGAGCGCAGCACCCCTACACGAGTTCCCGGTGAAACTTCTGCACCTCCAGCGTGAACCCCCCCGGCGTGGCGAAATAGAACGTCCAGCGCCCGTGGTCCTCCCTGGGTGCTTCCGGGTGGAAACCGCCTTCCACTAAGCGGCGGTGCAGCTCATCGACCTCCTCGACCGTCTCACGGGTAAAACCGATGTGGAACATCTGTGGATACACCACAGCCTCGTTCCTGAACAGGGAAATCAGCGCCTGATTCTCGTCTCGTAAAAAGGCCATCTCCTGAGTCACGAGTCGCGTGCGCCGAAAGCCGAAGTATGTTTCAAATAGGTCGACGGTCGCCGTAACGTCCGTGACCTCCAGATTGATGTGGTTGAGCTTCATAGGTCCGCCGAGTATAGGGGAGGTCCAGGAAGCCAGCGCCCCAGCCAGCGCCCGTCAGACCGGGCCGCCTCCCCCTCGACATCGAAGCTCAGGACGTGGCTGCCCCGGCCCGCCCCACCCGCACCCGCGTGTTGTGGAACGTGCTGCCCCCGCCCAGGTCCGTCAACGTCTGTGCGGTCACGGCGTTGATGCTCTCGCCGTCGGGGGCGCTGAGGCCCCACCACGTTCCCTCGACGACGGCCACGCCGGGCTGCACCGCCTCCGTCACCCGCACGCGGCGGACGACCTGCCCGATCTCGCTCGTGATCGTGGCACGTCCGCCGTCCGTCAGAACGTAGGCTTCCGCGTCGGCGGGGTGGATCAGGACGTGGGGTTCCCCACCCTCGGCACGGTTCAGGTTGGACAGGTTGCCGTAGGTGGAGTTCAGGAAGTGGTGGGCGGGCGGCGTGAGGAGGCGCAGGGGATACTCGGCGTTGAGGGCGGCCTCGGGTTCGCGGTGACGGGGCGCGGGGGAAAGCTGGACCCGCCCGCTCGGCGTCGGGGCACCGTCCGCATAGGGCAGGAAGACCTCGGGCAGGTTGAGGCGCACACTCCCCTCCGCCCTCAGCCGCTCGGGGGTGATTCCGGCGAGATGCGGATGGTCGGTGTTCAACACCTCGCGCATGAGGTCGTCCACCGTCCAGTACACGCTCGGTTCCGTCACGCCGAGGCGGCGGGCGAGTTGCTGAAAGACCCAGGTGTTCGGCCTCGTCTCACCGGGAGCGTCCAACGCGGCCTCGTTGTAGCCGAGCCAGTGGTGGCCGTAGCTCGGGTACAGGTCGGGGTGTTCCATGAAGGTCGTCGCAGGGAGCACGTAGTCGGCCAGCCGCGCCGTCTCGGTCATCGCCTGTTCCAGCACGACCACGAGGAGGTCGTCTCTTTGAAGGCCCGAGCGCACCCGCTTGGAATCGGGGGCGACGACGGCGGGATTGCAGTTGTAGACGACGACGGCCCCGAAGCCCGCTTCCGGCGCGAGCGCGTTCGCCAGCTCGTTCATGTTGATGTGGGGTGTCTCCGGCCTCACGAGATGCGCCCCGCCCAGCCGCGAGCGGTTGAGCGCGAAGGCCCCGCTCGTGCTCAGGACGACGCCCCCGCCCCGGTGCCGCCAGTCGCCCGTCAGCGCGGGCAGGAGGGTCACGGCGCGCAGAGCGGTCCCACCGGACTCGTGCCGGGTCATGCCGTAGCCGACGCGGAGGTAGGTGGGCCGCGTCGTGCCAATGGCGTGGGCGAGGTCGCGGACTTCCTCTACCGTCAGACCCGTGACTGAGGCCGTGCGTTCGGGCGTCCATTCCCGCGCCGCCTCGCGCAACTCCTCCACGCCCGTCGTCGCCTCCGCGATGTACGCCTCGTCGGTCCAGCCGTGGGCGAACAGCTCGTGCATCACGCCGAGGGCGAGGGCCGTGTCGGTGCCGGGCCGCAGCTTGAGGTGGGTGTCCGCGTAGGCCGAGGTGCGGTTGCGGTAGGGGTCGATGTGGATGATGCGCGCCCCCGCCTTGCGCGCCGCCGTCATCTGCGGGGTGAGGTGGCTGTGGGTACTCAGCGAGTTGATGCCCCACAACACGATCAGACGGGCGTGCGGCACGTCGAGGGGGTCCACGCCGTAGCGCGGGCCGTAGCCCATCTGCCAGCCCGCCGACCCCGCCGTCGCGCAGATCGTCTCGTCGAGTTCGGGGGTGCCCAGCGCCCGCCACAGCGCATGGGCGTGCGAGTTCTCCATCAGCCCCATCGTGCCCGCGTAGTGGTAGCGCAGGATGGAGGACGGGCCGCGCGTGTCCAGCAGCGTCCGCAGCCGGGCGGCGATGTCGTCCAGCGCCTCGTCCCAGGTCACACGCTCGAACTGGGGTTCGGGGTCGGTCTTGCTCCCGACGCGGCGCAACGGGTACAGCGGGCGGTCGGGGTGGTTCTGCCGCGCCGGGTAGTGGACGGTCTTGGCACACGCAAACCCCTTCGTGTAGGGATGGTTCGCGTCCCCGGTCAACTTCACCGCCCGCTCGCGCCCGTCCTCGCCCCGGCCCAGCGTCACGCGCAGGCGGCAGGCGTCCGGGCAGTCGAGGGGACAGGTGAGCAGCACGTCGCGGGTGGTCGGCAGAAGCGGGGCGGTCATCGGGAGGAGTTTACGCGCGTGGGCGGAAGACTTTGTTCACCCTGTCCGGCGGCTCAGTTCCCGGTTCCCCCGCACGGTAGACTTCTCCGATGACAGGCAAGACATACACGACGATGCTCGGCGGGCGCGAACTGAGCATCGAGACGGGGCGACTGGCGCGGCTCGTCAGCGGCAGCGTCACCCTGCGCTACGGCGACACCATGCTCCTCGTCACCGCTCAGGCGCGCGACGACCGGAGCACGCTGGACTTCCTGCCCCTCACCGTGGAGGTCGAGGAGCGCCACTACGCGGTGGGCAAGATTCCCGGCTCCTTCCAGCGGCGCGAGGGGCGGCCCGGCGAGCGGGCGATCCTCACGGCGCGGCTGACCGACCGCCAGATTCGGCCCCTCTTCCCCAAGGGCTACCGCCACGAGACGCAGGTGATCATCACGGTGGTCAGCGCCGACGGACAGAACCTCCCCGACGTGCTCGGCCCCATCGGCGCGTCGGCGGCCCTGATGCTCAGCGACATCCCGTGGAACGGCCCGACCGCCTGCGTGCGGGTGGGGCAGGTGGGCGGCGAATACGTCCTGAACCCCACCACCGACCAGCTCACGCGCTCCACCCTCGACCTCGTGGTGGCGGGCACGCGCGACGCGGTGATGATGGTGGAGGCGGGCGCGCAGGAGGTGGACGAGGAGACGCTCGTGGGGGCCATCGAGTTCGCCCACGCCGGGATGCAGGGCGTGCTGGACCTGATCGAGACGATGCGGGCGGAGATGGGACGCGAGAAGTTCAACATCCTCGCGGAGGGCGACCTAAGCCCTGACCTCGTGCCCGAACTCGCCGAGGCCGCGCGGGCGGCGGGGCTGCGCGACGCCCTGCTCACCGTGAAGAAAAAGGAGCGCAGCGCCAACCTCAAGGCCCTGCGTGACCGCCTGATCGGGGAGCGCCTCGGGGACGAGACCGAGAACGCCGACGAGCGCACCCTCGCCCTCAAGACGGCCTTCGGCAAGGTGGAGAAGCAGGAATTGCGCCGCCTCATCATTGAGGAGGACCTGCGCGCCGACGGGCGCGACACGCGCACGGTGCGGCCCATCTGGATCGAGGTCCGGCCCCTGCCCCGCGCGCACGGGAGCGCGATTTTCACGCGCGGTGAGACGCAGGTGCTCGGCGTGGCGACCCTGGGCACCGAGCGCGACGAGATCATCGTGGACGACCTCACCGCCGAGGACCACGACCGCTTCCTGCTGCACTACAACTTCCCGCCGTACTCCACGGGCGAGGTCAAGCGCATGGGCGGCCAGTCGCGCCGCGAGGTCGGTCACGGCCACCTCGCCAAGCGGGCCATCC
Organism: Deinococcus sp. YIM 134068; assembly: GCF_036543075.1. Classification (NCBI taxonomy): domain Bacteria; kingdom Thermotogati; phylum Deinococcota; class Deinococci; order Deinococcales; family Deinococcaceae; genus Deinococcus; species Deinococcus lichenicola. The sequence continues at coordinate 5,633 of NZ_JAZHPF010000029.1, read as the reverse complement.
GGGCGGTCTTGCCCGACTACGACGACTTCCCCTACGTGCTGCGCGTGGTCGGCGAGGTGCTGGAGTCTAACGGGTCGAGTAGCATGGCGACCGTGTGCGCCGGGAGCCTCGCGCTGATGGACGCGGGCGTGCCGCTCCGTGCCCCGGTGGCGGGCGTGGCGATGGGCCTCGTGATGGAGGGGGAGCGCTACCGCATCCTCACCGACATCCTGGGGCTGGAGGACGCGCTGGGCGACATGGACTTCAAGGTCTGCGGCACGGCGGGGGGCGTCACGGCCCTGCAAATGGACATCAAGGTGGGCGGCATCACCCCGGCGATCATGCGCGAGGCGCTGACGCAGGCGCGCGAGGCCCGGCTGCACATCCTGGGCAAGATGGCCGAGGTGCTGCCCCGGCCCCGCCCCGAACTCTCGCCCACCGCGCCGCGCATCCTCACCCTCAAGATCAACCCCGAACTCATCGGCAAGGTCATCGGGCCGGGCGGCAAGCAGATTCGGGAGCTGGAGGCGATGGGCGCGCAGATCACCGTGGAGGAGGACGGCACCGTCCGCATCTTCAGCGCCGACGGCGAGGCCGCCGAGCGCGTCCGCGCCCGCATCGAGGGCCTGACGAAGACCGCCCGCGTCGGCGAGGAGTACGAGGGCACGGTGGTCAAGACGGCTCCCTTCGGTGCCTTCGTCAACCTCTTCCCCGGTCAGGACGGGATGCTCCACATCTCCCAGATCAGCGAGCAGCGCGTGAACGCCGTCGAGGACGTGCTGAACGTCGGTGACAAACTCCGCGTGAAGATCGTGGGCGTCGACGACCGGGGCAAGATCGACCTGATCCGCCCCGAACTGGAGGGCAAGATCGCCCCGCGTGAACCGCGCCCGGCCCGTGCTGGGGGAGGCGGCGACCGGGGACCGCGCCCACCGCGCCGGGACTGAACTACCGCAAGAGAGGGCCGCTCGTTCTTGAGATGAGCGGCCCTTCTCCCTTTCAGCGTCGGTCCGGCGGCCACCTCAGTCGGGCGGCACGTGGCCGAACCTGTGACCAGTCCGGGGGCCAGGGGCGGGTCAGACGGCCCAGGAACGCGCCAACGATGTTGGGTGCTATCGCCAACAGCAGGGCCACCCCACTGACTTCCGAGGCGAAGACCAGGAGGGCGAAGGTGCCGAACATCAAGAGCGTCAGCAACACCGCTGGAGGTGAGACGCGCGGAACCGCCCGGACGAGCAGGAAGCCGCCGACGAATCCCGCCGCGCCTCCTCCCCCGGAAACAAGCCATACCAGCCAGCCTACGATGGGACTTTCCACACCGACAGCATAGGCGGGGCCGATGTTCCCCGCTCCCTACTCCCGCGCCGTGAACACCGCCAGCGCCGCCGCCGCGAGTGCCCCGACCGCTCCCACCACGAGCGGCCCGTCCTGATGGGCGAGAAACGCCTCGATCACGAGGGCGAGACCCAGCACGCTCGCCCCCAGCGTGAGGACCAGCACGGCCCCGAGCGGCACGGGCGACCCCTCCCGCGCGGAGAGGCGGGTGCCCCAGCCGTACCCCGCGAGGATCAGCAGCAGCGCCCCCAGCCACCCGGTCATGGGGGCAGGATAGCCCCCCGTCGTGCTGGCGGCTGGAAGCTGGCCGCTGGTCGCTCCCTCGGTGCCGCCCCACCCTCCGGGCTACAATCCCCCCATGAGGCCCGCCTACCTGACCGCCGCCCGCAGTCTGCAACTGGGGCGCGAGTGGGCGGTGGAGGGCGATCAGGAGCGGGCCATCGACGCCTACGAGGAGGCGCTGGGCATCCTGCGGGCGCTGCCGCCCGAGCGCACGCGCGACGTGCTGCTGGCCCACGTCCACCTCGCCTTTTACCAGACGCTCGCGCTGGCGGGCGGGGAGGCGGGGCAGGATCACCTGCACCTCGGCGTCAGCTACGCCCGCACCACCCGCGATCCCCTCGCCCGCGCCATCGCCGAGGAGTGCCTGAGCGGGCTGGACGTGGTGCTGTAACGACCAAGAGAAAGCCGTCCCCACATGCGGAGGACGGCTCTTTCCTGCTGTCGAAGAGGGGTTACTACTGACCGCCGGGAAGCTGAAGCTGCGCGACCGTCCGCCCCTGCGCTTTGGCATGGTTGCACTGCATCCCGAGCTGACCCAGCACGGCAGTCTGCCCCACGATGCGGATGTTGGCGGGGGCCGTCAGCGTCCAGCCGCCGCCCTGGGCCTCCTGCGTGTTGGCGACGAGTTCGCTTGGCTCGGCGGCGATGTCGGCGGTCAGGTTCTGGTTGGGGCGCAGTTGCCCGGTCTGCTGCAAGACGCCCTTGAGCGCCTCCAGCTCCTCGGCGTCGTGAATCTGCTCCTTGCACTCTTCCAGGAAGATGTATTTGCTGATGCCGTTCGCCTCGGCGTTGCTGTAATAGGGATTGGCGCGGATGGTCACGGCGGTCACGAAGCCCAGCAGCGCCACGCTGAGGGCGATGGCGACCCAGAGCAGCGTGCGCCCCAGCCGTCCGTGGCGTTTGGGGGAGGTGAGTTCACTCATGGCACCGCGCAGCATACCGCGCCCGGTGAGCGGCAACAGGGACGTGTCACCCTCACCAGAAGGGTGCGGCGAGCGTGACGCCCTCGCGTCCTACACGCTCCAACGCCGCCCGCACCGTTTCCCCACTGACCGGATGCGGAAGGTCCATATCGAGGTCGGCCAGCGGCACGAGGACGAAGGCCCGGTCCCAGGCGCGCGGATGCGGCAGCGTCAGGCCCGGCGTGTCCAGCACCCTTTGCCCGTACAGAACGAGGTCGAGGTCGAGGACACGCGCCTCCCACCGCTCGCGGCGCGTCCGTCCGGCGCGTGCCTCGATGTTGTGGAGAGCGGCCAGGAGTTCGGCAGGACCAAGCGAAGTGACGAGGCAGACGGCGGCGTTCACATAGTCAGATTGACCGGGCGGACCGCCCACGGGCACCGTGACGTACAGGCCGCTCACGCCCGTCAGTGTACCGAGTTGGGCCAGTTCGTCCCGCGCCACCCGCAAAGCACCCAACGCATCTCCCAAATTGGCACCGAGGGCCACATATGACACCTCGCTCCCCATCATTCCCCCTGCCGCAGGGTCAACTCGGCGTACACGTCGCGGAAGACGCCGGGCAGGGGCGCGAAGGGCTTGTGAACCCGCACCGTCACGCGCTCCAGGCGGGGGTGATCGCGCAGCAGTCGGCGGGCCACCCGGTCGGCGAGGACCTCGATGAGCTTCCAGCGATGGCCCGTCACCTCCTCGCGGATGGCGTCGTAGGCGGCGGCGTAATTCACGGCGGCTCCCAGATCGTCGGGGATGCCCGCAAAGGCCCAGTGCAGCTCCGCGTCGATGACAAATCGCGCGCCCAGGGCCGCCTCCGTCTCGTAGACACCATGCCGCGCGTGAAACTCCAGCCCCTCCAGAACGACGCGGCTCATGGCCGGGATTCTAGCGGGTGGGGTCGTCCAGCGCGGCCTGCACCCTCAGCGCCTGCACATGCGCCCCGGCGGCATGGGCGCGGACCAGCGCGGCCCCGTGCCGGGCGGCGTGAAGGTGCAGGGCGAGCGTTCCCGGATCGCGCTCGCGGGCCTCGGGCACCCCGGCCAGCGTGTCGATCAGGCGCTTGCGGCTCACCCCCACGAGGACGGGATGCGGCCCTCCCGTGAGGTCCGGCAGCGCCCGCAGCAGCGCGAGGTTGTGCGCGGGCGTCTTCCCGAAGCCCAGGCCGGGGTCGAGGAGGACGGACGGCACGCCCGCTGCCAAAGCGACCTCCGCCCGTTCATGCAGGAAGGTGTGGACCTCCGCCACCACGTCGTCGTAGTGCGGGTCGCGTTGCATGGTGCGCGGCTCCCCCCGCATGTGCATGACGCAGACGGGTGCTCCCGCCTCGGCGCAGACCCGCCGCATCTCTGGGTCGCGCAGGCCGGTTACGTCGTTGATCAGGTGTGCGCCCTCCCCCAACGCAGCCGCCGCGACCTCGGGCTTCATCGTGTCCACGCTCAGGAGGACGCCCTCTCCCGCCAGCGCCCGGATGACCGGCAGCACGCGGTCGAGTTCCGTCTCCACGGGCACGGGTTCGGCACCAGGGCGGGTACTCTCGCCGCCCACGTCGATCATCAACACACCTGCGTCCCTCATGGTCTGTGCCTGTGCGACCGCCGCCTCCAGCCTCATATGCCGCCCGCCGTCGCTGAAGCTGTCGGGCGTGACGTTGAGAACGCCCATCACGGCGCAGCCCGACCACGCGACCCGCCATCCGTCCGGCGTGCGCTCGCCGCCCGGCACGGCGAAGCCGAAGGTCAGGGCGTGTGTTCGGCCCACCCAGCCCTCAGCCCGCAGCCTCGTCCTCCCCCTTCACCGGGCGCATGGGCAGCGCGAAGCTCACGAGCACCCGCTGGCGGTCGGGAAAGGCGTCCACATAGGCGGGCATCTTCCGCCCGGAGCGAAATGGGACGTAACTCTCCTGCGCGATGGGCAGCTGGGTGCCGAGCGCCACGGCGACCGGGTGCTCCTCGGGGATGGGCGTGCCGGAACGCAGGCTGTACTTGACCCCCGGCGCGGCAGCACTCGCGCGCACGGTGAGAGCCCTCACGGGCGAGGTCCGGCCCTCCTCCTCGTCGGCCTCCGACTCCACATCCAGCCTCGTGACAGCACAGACCGCGTACAGCACGGGCACCACCGTTCGCTCCGCGAGGGCATACAGGGCGCTGCTCGCGCTCACGTCGGCCCGTCGGGCGAGTTCGGCGAGGGCGCGGCCCGTCGGCCCAAAGCGCATCAGCACCTCGTCGATCAACGTGTCCGGCATCAGCAGGGCGGCAGCGCCCACGTTACACAGGGTCTCGATGACCTGCTCCAGCCGCTCGCCCTCGTAGGCGTCGTGCAGGTCGCTCAGGAGGTCGTCGTCTCCGAGCAGCAGCGCGTGGCTGATCTCGTGCGCCAGCGTGAAACGTTGCCGCTCGGGCCGAACCCGGCTGTTGATGAGGACGACGCGGTGTTCCGGGTCATAGGCACCGTCCCGGTCCCCCATCGGCATGAAGGTCAGCGTGGCGTCCAGCCCACTCATCAGGCTGTGGGTATCGAGGCCGGGCAGGCCGCTCGCGTAGGCCGCCGCCAGCTCCCGCATCCTGGCTTTGGCGGGCGCGAGGGCCGAGGTGCCGACCTCGGGTGCCGAGTCTGGGGAGGGCTGGCCCTGCGTCACCCCCGCAGCTTACCGCGTGCGGACATGCCGAGGAGCGGTCAACCCCGCGCCTTGAGTGTCCCGACCAACGCCACGTACTCCCGCTGGGCGTCCGCCTGGCTCTGCCCCCGCAGCGCCGCCCAGGCGTCGTACTTGGCTCCACCCACGAAATCGAACCCTCCGGGCCGCTCTCCCGACACGTCCCCTCCCGTCCCCTGCTTGTAGAGCGCGTACAGCTTGAGCAGCGTATCGTTGCCCGGCTTGCGAGAGAGACTTTGAACGTCCTGTTGCGCCTGTACAAATGCGTCTTGCATGACTAGAGAGTAGCGCCCATAAGAAATAAAAACGCACACCCCCCGCTTTCGCAGGGGGTATCAGGAACAGCAGTGACTGTTGGTGGCGAAGAGAGATGCGGAGCGATGTAGAAAGGAGGTGATCCAACCGCACCTTCCGGTACAGTTACCTTGTT
>NZ_JAZHPF010000028.1 GCF_036543075.1 Deinococcus sp. YIM 134068 | reverse complement strand
GTAAGCCTGACCCTGAGCCACTGAGCGGACGAAAACGCCCTCATACTGTACTACAAACAACGCTCGAAGTCGGCTGGCAGCTCGTTTTTCGTTCGCCCTCATAAAATCTGTCAGGCCGTCAGGGGTGACACCTCTTTTCTTCGTCAAATGCTTTGGGTACCGACTCCTGGCCAAAATCTTACCTTACCCCTCGACTTTCTTAGCAAACTTTGCTAATATTCTCAAACAACTCCCAGAACTTTTCGGTGCATACACATTGTTTGCGCAGTTCACCCCTATTGTATCCATATTGTGTACTTTCTTCCAAGCGACGCTCACTCTTTTTATTATAGCCCCGCGCAGTGTTCTTTATGTGGAGGTGAAACGCCATGTAGCAATTATATTTTATCGGTGTAAACAGCCATCGTACTCAAGTTTTGAGGGGGAGTGGGTCGAATGAACAGAGGTACGACTCTGAGCTTCGCTGCGATTTTTATCCTGACGGGGTGTGGCCAAATTAAATTGGAAAGCGGGAGCAATGAACACAATATTACTACAAATGCGGAGGTGAATACAGAGTTCAAAGCGTTGGCATTGAATCCTACTTCTCTACCACTCACGACTTGGCTAGCTCACCAGAAGACGCTACACCCCATGCTATATCCGAGCGTAATCTTCAATGCGAAGGTAGCTAAATCTTTGAGTGCTATAGGCATAGCAGGTTCTGTCGGATCAGCCATTGATCTTGGTACGTCGCGTTATACAGAGAAGTATGAGGGTGGTCCTGGCGATTTTGAAAGATGGACTACTATTATATACGTACCCTTAATAAACTATCCAGAGCTATACCTTCTTATTCAAGAAATTAAAATTACCAATTATTTAGAGGTGAGCGACAGACTCCGACAAATCACATCATACATCAGCCTAGTCGGATTATATAAGACGGAGTATTCAAATGGCGTATTTAGATCGGTAGTTTATGATCCAGATACAAACACCGCTGCTCTAAGTATTACTTCTGACTCTGAAAACAAACTCACAACTCAGTCTTTGGATGGCACTTTTCAAACTGCCTCCTTAACACTAACATTTGGCATGAATCCATCATTGCAGAGCACCAGAAACTTGTTTACTAGTCCCAGCGTAGGATCGCTCTCTAATCAATCAACGATGCTCAAACCTCAAACGGTCACGTATGAGAAAGGCGCAGGGGTAGATTATTGCGTAACAAGAATTGTTAGGGGAGAAGATGTAACAACATGTTATTCTGGTAAGTATGGCAGTTACGGGTACACAGTATCATACCCGGACTGTATGCCTTTTTGGAATGCATTTATATCAGCTCAAAGCGCTTTCTACGACAGCACGGTTTTTGTGGTGGGTGGCGCTCTTGCCCTAAAATCCTCAATGACAGCAAAAGAGAAGGACAATAGTGCAATCGGTGGAAGTGCTCTAGCTTTCATTGGAACACTAAAGGACAGCGCAGTCAAAGCTGGTAAAATGGCATCTGCCAACAATTCATACGCTGAATGCAGGAAAAAATAGTATAAATAGTGCCAGAAAGCTTAAAAATAGTATACAAAATATAGTGCTTTATATTTATATACTATGTGACTAGGCAGTGTAGAAAGGAGGAGGGATGTGGGTAGTTCAAAGTGGAGAGATGGATTGGACTTAGTATTATTCTGCTGCCTGTCTTTCTGGATATTAAATTATCTAATTCATTATGATGATGAGTGGTCTATAGTAGAATGGATGAGCTTACTGGGTTTAATTCTGCTGCTCAGGGTCGTCATTTCAAAGCTAAGAACGGTATTTAAATCAGTGCTTAGGTATGTATCTCATCGAGAATAGAAAGCTTTCGTAGAAGAGCAATAGTAAAACTCCGCCTGCTACAACGAATCAAGGCAGGCGGAGCTTCGCGTGGACGCCGTAAATTACTTCAAGATGGCGTCGAGGTCGAGGGTCGGCAGGGACAACCGCTGGAGCGTCACCGCGTCGGCGGCGGCGCGGGCCTGGACGAACGCCTCGGGCAACACCGTGCCGTCGGGCGTCGCGTCCACCTGCACGAAGGCGGCGCGGGCAACCTGCGCGTTTTGCCAGGTGCCGGAACCGGAGACCGTGGGTCGGCCCTGGGCGTTGAGCGTAACCCGATCGTCGCTGTCGGTGATCACGAGGCGGTTGCCGTTCCCGGTGGACTCGCCCAGGATGGCGACGAGTTGGGCCTCCCCGTTCGAGACCGCCGAGAGGAGCAGGCCGAAATCGGAGCCGCTGGGCGTCGCGCAGGTGTCGTCCGCGCACAGGGCGTTCGTGCCGAGACCACCGTTCTTCGCCTCGTCTGTCTCGTCTCCGCGCGTGGTGATGCTCAGGGTGCCCAACTTGTAGGAATTGTCGGGCAACTTCGCGGCCCAGACCCAATCGCCGACATAGGGAACGCGCGTCTTGTCGGCATCTTCGGTCGCCGAGGCATCGGGGTTGTAGGCCCCCTCGACCACGGGGGTCGGTGTGGTGGTGTCGTCGCGATTACAGGCCGTGAGACCGAGGATCAGGGCACCAGCGATCAGGATATGTTTCACGTCGTCTCTCCTTCGGGGCGAGGGGGGCGGTCGTCGTGGGGCCGCTGTGAAATGGGAATCGAGCGCGGTTTGAGGAGCCTAACTCTCTCCGGGTCTCTTTTCGTGAAAGAGGTCACGGAAGCGGACTTGGGTGCTCCCGTCCCACCGCTCACGGCCTCACCGAACGCTGGGCACCATGCGCTGCAACTCGCGGAGCGCGGCGGAGTTGATCCGCTGGCTGGTCACGCCCGCCGCCGCCGCCCTTGCCTGGGTGAAGGCGGCGGGCAGGGTGACGTTCAACTCCGCCGCCGTCTCTGCCGGGTCAGCATCCACCTGCACGAAGGCCACCTTCGCCGCCTGCTCGGCCCCCCCGGTCGTCTCGATCCACGTGCCGGCCCCGGCGATGACCGCTTTGCCGTCCGTGCTGGCGCTCACGGCAGAGTCGGTGTCGAGCATGGCGAGCTGGTTAGACCGGGGTGTCGTCGTGCTGTTGGGATCACCGTAGACCGCCGACAGCCGCGCCGCACCGTTCACGACGAAGGTGCTGATCACCCCGTAGCTGGCCCCGTAGGCGGTCGTGCAGGCGTCGTTCTGGCACAGGTAGCCGTTGCCGACACCGCCGTTTTTTGCGGTGTCGGTGGGCGTCCCCCGAGTGTCGATCCTGACGACGCCCTGACGTGAGGTCCCGTCGGACAACTGCGCCACCCAGGCCCAGTCGCCGAGGTACGGCACACGGGCGTCCGCCGACTCCTCGGCGCTGGGAGCGGGGTTGTAGGGGTAGGGGTCGCCCGGCGTTGTAGGGGTTGTAGGTGTGGTCGGGGTCGTGGGCGTCTCGCCACCACTCCCACCGCCACCACAGGCCACGAGACCGAGAGCCAGCGTCCCGGTAAGCAGAAGTTTTCTCAACACTCTTTCCTCCTTGATTCGAATGGCGCTCAGCTTATGTTCTGCGGCTGATGAGCATCTGTTGGTCATCAACCGCCGACATTGAGGAACCCTTGGTGCATCAGGAGATTGCCACAGACAGGACCGGGAGTGGTGCGGTCCGCCGCGTTCTATCCTCCTCGCATGCCCGCCCCCCTCCCACCCGAACTCCACGTCGCCACCCGGCTCGCGCTGGAGGCGGGCGAGTTGCTGCGGGGCCACCTGCGGCGCGGCCTGAGCGTGGAACACAAGACGAGCGCCGACGACCCCGTGACCGCCGCCGACCGCGAGGCGTCCGACCTGATCCTGGCCGGGCTGCGCGCCGCCTTCCCGGACGACGGCCTGCTCAGCGAGGAGGCCGCCGACAGCCCGGCGCGGCTGGGTGTGGAGCGCGTGTGGATCGTGGACCCCATCGACGGCACGAAGGAGTTCACGACGGGCAGTCCCGACTTCGCCGTCAGCATCGGCCTGGCGGTCGGTGGTGAACCCGTCCTGGGGGTGGTGTACGCGCCCGCGACCGACGAACTCTTCGCCGGGGTGGTCGGCGTCGGAGTGACGAGGAACGGGGAGGCGGCAGGCTTCAACAGCCGGACCGCATATGTGGTCAGCGTGTCGGACACGGAGTACAAGCGGGAGCTGCACCGCCACGACCTGCCCGGCATGTCGCCCAGCGGTTCCATCGCCCTGAAGCTGGCGCGCATCGCGGCGGGCGAGGCGGACGTGACCTTCACGATGAGTCCGCGTAGCGAGTGGGACATCGCGGCGGGACATGCCCTCGTGCGGGCGGCGGGGGGCGACCTGCGGCGGCGCGATGGTCGGCCCGTGCGCTACAACCTGACCCGGCCCCACATCGAGCAGGGGTTGCTTGCGGGGCGAACTGACGCGATTGATTGGCTGGAGGGCGAACTGGCGGCGCGAGAGCTGCCCACCGCCCACCTCGGCCTGACGGGCGAGGACCCCGCGTGGGGGGTGCTGGCGGAGGAGGACCGCGCCGCCCTCGTCGGGCATCCCGGCGTCTTCGTGCGGCACGCGGGGGGGCGCACCCTCGCGCTCCTCGTGGTGGGTGAGGGCGGGACGGTGGAGCGGGCGGAGGGGGACGCCTTTCACCTCGAGCGCCTGACGCGGGACGTGACGCGGGCGCTGGGTACCCTCGGTCAACCGTCACCGGGAACCGGAACGGGGAGGCTAGACTGACGCGCATGGGTGTGGGGGCGCAAGAGACAGGCATTCGCTGGGGCCGCGTCACCCTGAAGCCCGTGCCGGAGTTCACCCCCGCCGAGTGGGGCACCCTCTATCGCTTCTTCCGCGACCGCGAACTCGCCGACTGGAACGCGGCCAAGCCCATCCGCCTCCCCGAATGGCTCTTCCGCCGGGTCATGCTGGAGGAGGAGGACACGGGCGAGCGCGCGGGCTTCGGCGTGCTGAGTGAAACCGGCACCCTCATCGGCAGCGCGGAGCTGTACGACCTGCGCCCCCCGCCCCCCAGCACGCCGACCGTCGCCACGCTGGGCGTCATGATCGGCGTGAGAACGCTGTGGGGCCAGGGCTACGGGCGCGAGGCGGTGATGGCCCTGCTGCTGTGGGCCTTTGGGGGGGAGGAGGCGGGGGGCCGCCGCGTACCGCTCTCCCGCGTCCGGCTGACGACCTTCGGGCACAACCGCCGCGCCCAGCGGGCCTTTCTGGCGTGCGGCTTCCGCGAGGTGGGCCGCACCGAGGGGCCGGGCCGCACCGACGTTCACATGGAGATCACGAGAGGAGAGTGGCAAAGTGCGCGTGCTGGTGCCTGATCTGCCCGACTTCCGCGAGCTGCGGGTGGAGGGCGTGGAGTTTGCCTTCTATTCCCGCGACCACGCCCCCGAGGGTGAGGCCGAGGGGCTGGTGCTGTGGCTCGCCACCGCCGAGCTGCGCGGCGAGTTGTTGCGGCGATCCGGCCTGGGGTGGGTCCTCACCCTCACGGCGGGCATCGAGCATGTGGCGGGCGCATTGGCGGAAGGCGTCGCCCTGTACAACGCCCACCGCCTGCACGACCGCGCGGTCGCCGTCCACACCGCCGCCGGAATGCTCGCCGCCGAGCGCGGCCAGCACCGCTTCCGCGACGCACAGCATGAGGGACGCTGGGCACCGACGACCGACCTCGGCACGCTGGACGGCAGGCAGGTCGTGATCTGGGGCTACGGGCACATCGGGCGGATTCTGGAGGAGATGCTGACGCCGTTCGGGGCGCGCGTGACGGGCATTCGCTCGCGCACGCCGCAGGCCGAACGCGACGCGGCGCTCTCCGGGGCCGACTGGGTGGTCCTCCTGCTGCCGAGCACGCCGGAGACGCGCGGTCTCGTGAATGCCGATCTGCTCGCCCGCCTGAAGCCCGGCGCATGGATCAGCAACCAGGGGCGCGGCAACCTGATCGTCACCGCCGACCTCCTCGCCGCGCTGGATTCCGGCCATCTCGGCGGCGCGGTCCTGGACGTGACCGACCCCGAGCCGCTGCCGGAGGATCATCCGCTGTGGTCCCGGCCCAACGTCGTCATCACGCCGCACATCGCCTCCACGACCGCCGACCTCTTCGCGCGCGGGGCTGAGTACACGCAGGCTTTCCTCACGGAGCTGGTGGGTGGGCGGGAACCGGAGGGGCGGGTGGAGCCAGGCCGTGCGTACTGAACAGGCCGGGCAACTGCTGGTGGCCGCGCAACTGGGCCTGCTGGCGCTCATCCTCGCGGATGGAATCAGAACCCGGCCACGCCCTCGCACCGTGCGGGTGGCGGGCACGCTGGTGGGCCGCGCCGGACTCCTCCTCGCCGTGTGGAGTGCCCGCTCTCTGGGTCGGCAACTGACCCCGCTGCCCGACCCGGTGCCCGGCGGCGTGCTGGTGGAGCGTGGACCCTACCGCGCCGTCCGTCACCCGCTCTACACGGGCCTGCTGCTGGCGAGCCTCGGTTGGACGGTGGCGCGCGGCGGGCGGCTTTCTGCACTGGGAACCGCCCTCCTTGCTGTGGTGTTGAACGTCAAGGCCGCCCGCGAGGAGGACGCCCTGACCCGCACATATCCGACCTACGCCGCCTACCGAGCGCGCACGGGTCGCTTCCTGCCGCGCTGGCGTTGAGGGGCGTCAGGACAGGCTGACCGTGGACCGCTTCTGCGCCGGAGCTTGAATCATGGGCAACTCCCGCCGATGGTCCGCAATCAACCCGCCCCCCAGCAGCCTCGGCCCGGCGTACAACACCGCGCTCTGACCCGGCGCGACGGCGAACTGGGGTTCCTCGAAGCGCAGCTCGAAGCCGGATTCATCGGCGCGAATGACCGTAGCCTTCACCGGCTTCGTGCGGTAGCGCACCTGCACCTCCACCTCACGCGGCAACTCGGCGAGGTCGAGGAGGTAGTTCGCCGCCTCGGCCCGCAGCCCCGGCCACAAGCAATCCTCGTAATCGCCGACCCAGACCGTGTTTGTCTCCGGGTCGAGGTGGACGACGTGGCGGACGCGGTGCGACTGGTACAGGCCGAGGCCCTTCTTCTGCCCCAGCGTGTAGAACTGGGTGCCCAAGTGTTCGCCGACGACCTCGCCGGTCTTGATCTCGCGGATGAGGCCCTGACTCTGCGGCAACTGCTCGGCCACGTAGTCCTGCACCTTGCCGGGCACGAAGCAGATGTTCTGGCTCTCCGGCTTGCGGGCGGTGACGAGGCCGCGCGCCTCGGCGATCTCGCGGACGCGGGGTTTCTCCAGCTCGCCCACCGGAAAGAGGATGTACGGCAACGCCCCCTTCGGCGTGCCCCACAGGAAGTACGTCTGGTCCTTGCGGGGGTCGTCGCCCCGCCAGAACTCGACCTCGCCGCGTCCGTTCTCGACCCGCTTGACGTAGTGGCCGGTCGCCACATAGCGGCAGCCCAGCATCTTCGCCTTCTTCACGAGTTCGTCGAACTTGACCTTCGTGTTGCAGTTCACGCAAGGGTTGGGTGTGCGGCCCCGCGCGTATTCCTCGATGAAGGGCAGGGCGATGTGGCGCTGGAATTGCTCGCGGTAGTCCAGCAGATAGAAGGGCACGCCGACCTGTTCGGCCACCCGGCGGGCCTCGTAGGCGGCGTCGGGCGAGCAGCAGGTGTCGAAGGTGTCCACGCGCTTGTCGTCGGGCCAGAAGCGCATCATCGCGCCGACGACCTGATAGCCCGCGTCCTTCAGGAGCGCCGCCGAGACGCTGGAATCCACGCCGCCCGACATCGCACACAGAACGCGCTCACCCGTCATACGGCGCAGAGCCTAGCAGGCGGGAGGGGGGAAGGACCGTGAGGGCGGTGGGGAAGCGGCCAGCCGCCAGCTTCCAGCGGCCAGCGGGCCGGAAGCCGTGAGCAGGAGAGACCGACGTTCAACACATCTGAACAAAGAACGCTTGTCACCCTGAGCAAAGCGAAGGGTCTCATCCAGCTTGTTTCGAGATGCCTCGCTGACGCTCAACATGACAATTCTGATGTTCCCGAGCCTGTTTGTAGCTCACACCGCCCGCGCTACCCTCTGCCCCTGAAGGCGGCTGTTGCTGCGGGCGATGAGGACGGTGCCCAGCACGGTCGGCCCCAGCGCGTAGAGCCAGAAGGCGACCCCGCCCTGACCCAGCGGCTCCACGTTGACGAGGAAGGCGGTCCACGCGCCGATGTACGACGATCCCATCATGGTCACGTGGGTTTGCAACCAGCCCGCCGCCCGCCCCGCGTTTCCGGCCCGCCGCGCCGCCCGCATCCTCCAGATCGCCCACCAGCCGACGCCCACCCAGCCGAGCGTGAGCAGCCCGATCACGAGCAGCAGCACGCTGCCCCCCTGCCAGGCCAGCGGCACCGAGAGGACGGCCATCAGCAGCATGCACACGGCGTAGACGCGGCCTACCCGGCGGTGCCACACGGCGCGGGGGCCGAACTTGGGCAGCAGCAGGGCGGCGAGGCCGAGGAGAAAACCGCCCGCTCCCGCCAGAACGTGAACGCCGAGCATCAGGTCGTGTGGGTTCATGCTAGTCCTCCTCGGGCGGGACGTACTGCCGGAGCCGCGCCTCCACGAGTTCCAGGCTGCGGCGCAGGCCCCGCAACTCCGCGTCGCTCAGGCCCGCGAGCGTGTGGACGGCCAGCCGCGTGGCCGCCGGACCCGTGCCCCCCAGCCGCGCCCCACCCGCCGCGCTGAGGCTCAGGCGGTGGCTGCGGCGGTTCTCGCCGGGGCGGCGCACCAGCCACCCGCGCTCCACCAGCCGGGCCACGATGCCCGTGACGCTGGGCCGCTCCAGCAGCAGGTGGTCGGCCAGCGCCGACGGCGTGACCCCCTCTCCCCCGTCCAGCTCGTGAACGGCGAGCAGGGTGCGGAACTGGGCCTGCGTCAGCCCGTCCGCCTGGAACTGGCGGTCGAACTCCGCCGTCATGCTCGTCCCCAGCCGCATGAGGGCGGTGCAGACCCACGCCGCCGTCTCGTCTCGCTCCATAGTTTGTATCCTAACAGTTAGGGTAGGAACAAACAAGGAGGTAGTTACGCTCCATCCAACGCAAGGGCGAACCCCGCGCGGTGGCTCAGGCCGAGGGGTGGGAAGCCGACAGCGCGGGCGGCCTCGTCGCCGTAGAGGGCCGCGAAGATGGTCGGCCAGTGGGTGCTGTCCAGGTGGGGGCACAGGACCTCGCGGGTATAGGCCAGTTCCTCGGCGTTGATATGAATGTGCTCACCCGCGAACCGGGCCGCCTCCCCCTCCTGCGTCAGATGGTCCCGGAGCGTGATGGGGAGGCCGAGGCGTCGCTGTCGGAGTGCCCGCACGACCGAGCCGCAGACCTCCGAGAAGACGGCCTGGAACGACACGGGGCTATCCGTCCACAATTGCACCGTCACCCAGCGGTCGAACCCCACGGCGGGGCGGTCCTGGGGCAGTCCGTCGTATTTCCCCTGAAAGCGCCACTCGGCGTCCGTGAGCCAGCGTTGCGTCCAGCCGTTGCGCGGTTCGTCCACCACGACGAGGAGGAGGCGCAAACAGTCGGGAGAGGTGTGCAGCCGTCGCACCATGTCCTCACACGCTTGGGCGGCGATGCCCTCGGCGTCCAAAGAAATGAGCGCGTCCAGATATTCAGCCTGCCTCTTCCCCATCGGGCTGAAGGCACCGAGCGGCAGGAACTCCGGCCCACTATGGATCAGGCTCACGTAGGCGCGGAAACGCGCCATGACGCCCTCCACGTCGTACAGGGCGCGCAACTCGCGCAGGACGGGGTGGACGGAGAGGCGCATGGGGGCAGTGTGCGCCCCCGCCCCGCTGCCGCACATGAGCCGGATGGCCTGACCCGCCCCTAGACTGTCCCGCGTGATTCCCCGCGCCAGCCTCCACGCCGCCGCCGACCGCTTCGGCACGCCGCTGTACGTGTACGACGCCGCCGAGATGGACGCCGCCCTCGCCCGCGTGCGCGGGGCGTTCGGGGACGCGCGGGCGTTCTACGCGATGAAGGCGAACCCGAACCTCACGCTGCTCTCGCGGCTGCGTGTGGCGGGCGTGGGCTTCGAGTGCGTGAGCGCCGGGGAAATCGCGCGGGCCGAGCATGTGGGGGCGTGGGGCGACGACCTCATCGTGAACGGCCCCGCCAAGTCACGGGAGGAGTACGCGGCGGGCGGGCGGCTGGGGGCGACCTTCGTGGTGGACCGGGAGGAGGAGGTGGGCCTGCTGCCCCCCGGCTCGCGGGCGCTCGTGCGGGTGAATCCGGCGCTGGAGGTCAGCACCCACGACCACCTCGCCACGGGGGCGGCGGGCAGCAAGTTCGGGGTGACGCTCGCGCAGGCGACGGGCGTGCTGCGGGCGCTGCGGGAGGGCGGACACCACGCGCTCGGGCTGCACGTCCACATCGGCTCCGCGATTCGGGACGCGGGGGACTTCGGGGCCGCCTTCGCCCGGCTCGCGGACTTGCGCGCCCACACGGGAGAGGTGGAGGTGCTGGACGTGGGCGGCGGCTGGGGGCTGGACGCCGACCTCCCCGGCATCGCGCGGGCGGCGCGGGCGGCGGCGGACGTATTCGGGGCGCGGCTGTGGGTGGAACCGGGGCGGTATCTCGTGGCGCGGGCGGGCACCCTCCTGACGCGGGTGGTGGGCACGAAGCGCACGGGCCGGAATTTCCTCCTCGTGGATGCGGGCATGACCGAGCTGCTGCGGCCCATGCTGTACGGGGCCGAGCATCCCGTCACCGCGCTGTGGAACGGTGAGCGGGCGGAGGTCTGGGACGTGGCCGGACCCGCCTGCGAGAGCGGCGACCTCCTCGCGCGGGACGTGACGCTGCCCGCGCCGACCCCCGGCGACCTCCTCGCGGTGGGGGACGCGGGGGCCTACGGAGCGGCGATGAGCGGCACCTACCTCACCCGTTCCCGCCCTGCCGAGGCGCTGTGGGAGGGGGGCGAGTGGCGGCCCATCCGGCGGCGGGAGAGACCGGAGGACGTGTGGGCGGCGGAGGTGGGAGCGGCGAAGTTCTGACCCTCAGAACCAGTTCTCCACCCTCAATCCCTCCACACGCCCGAACTCGCGGGTATTGTGCGTGACGAGCGTCAAATCGAGGGCCAGCGCGTGCGCGGCAATCAGCGTGTCGAGCGCGCCGATAGGTGTGCCCTGCTGCTCCAGCACACTCCTGACCTCACCGCAACACCACGCGGCCTCCGGTCCAAAAGGGACGACTTCGAGCGGCTGCACAAATCCCTCCAGCACCACCCGGTTTCGGTCCGACCGACTCTTCCCGACGCCGTAGCTCAACTCCGCGAGAGTCAGGCTGGACAGGCCGACGGCATCTGGCGGATGCTGCACGAAGCGTTGGGCGACCTGCGGCGGTCGCCGATTCATGATGTAGATACAGATATTGGTGTCCAGCAGGAACTGCAACGCCATCTACAGGTCCCAGTCGCGTTCCTGCACGGGCGGCTGATTGCGCTCGAGGGGTCTTTCCAGTTCGGGCAACTCCTCGTACCAGCGGGTCCAGAACTCCCGCTGTCCCTCCGGCGAGTGCGGCAGCAGCAGCACGCCGTTCCCCACGCGCTTGAGTAAGACCTCCTGGCCCTCGAATTGAAAGGCTTTGGGCAGGCGCACGGCCTGACTGCGGCCATTGCGAAACAGTTTCGCAGTCGTCATGGTTTCTCCCGACCCCGAGTCTAGCCCGTATGGTCTAGACCATCCAGCTCCTAACCCCGGCTCCACGCCGCCGCCTGCCCCAGCGCGTCGGCGGCGGCGTCCACCTCTCCTGCCGTGGTCGCCCGCCCGAAGCTGAAGCGGAGGGTGGCCCGCGCATCAGGCTCGCTCAGGCCGAGGGCGGTGAGGACGTGGCTGGGCTGCATCGTCCCGGCGGCGCATGCGCTTCCGGCGCTCGCGCACACGCCCAGCAGGTCGAGGTTCATCAGCAGCGCCTCCCCGTCCGCACCGGACAGGGTCACGGAGGCGACCTTCGGGCTGGCGTCCGGCGGGTGGTTCACGCGCAGACCGGGGATGGCCGAGACCCGCTCCAGAAACCGCCGCCGCATCGCGCCGAGGTGGGCGAAGGTCGCCTCCCGCTCCGCCTCCGCTTGGGTGAGGGCCACCCCTGCCGCGTAGACGCCCGCCGTGTTCTGTGTGCCGGGACGAAGACCGCCCTCCTGCCCGCCGCCGTGGGTGATGGGGGGCAGTGTGGCCCCGCGCCGCACGTACAGGAAACCAACCCCGCGCGGCCCGCCCCACTTGTGGGCGCTGAAGGTCGCGTAAGTGACGCCCCAGCCGTTCAGGTCGAGCGGCAGCACGCCGGGTGCCTGCACCGCGTCGGTGTGGGAGGGCACGCCCCGCGCGGCGGCCACGGCGGCGAGCGCGGCGGTGTCCTGCACCGTGCCGATCTCGTTGTTCGCATGGTGGATGGACACAAGGGCGGTGTCGTCGCGCAGCACCTCGGCGAGTTGGTCGGGGTGGTAACGCCCGTGCGCGTCCGGCGTCAGGAAGGTCACGTCCCAGCCGTGGGCCGCCAGCCAGCGGGCGGGCGCGAGGACCGCCGAGTGCTCGGTGGGCGTGGTGACGAGGTGGCCGGGCCGGCTGTGGGCCTCCGTCCACGCCTGCGCCACACCGAGCAGAACGTGGTTGTCCCCCTCCGTGCCGCCCCCGTTGGCCGTCAGGGTGCGCGGGTCCACCCCCAGGGCGGTGGCGACGCGGGCGCGGCCCTCCTCCAGCCGCTCGCGGGCGGCCTGCCCCGCCGCGTGGACGGAGGCCGGGTTGCCGGGCAGGGCGGCGGCCAGGGCGTAGGCGTCCAGCGCCTCGCGTGTTATGGGATGGGTGGCGGCGTAATCGAGGTAGATCATGGGAGGTGGGAGGTAGGTTGGGGGGTGTAGGGGAAGGGAGTTGGGCAGTGGGGGTGGTCACGTCGCCCCCTCACCCCGGCCCTCTGCTTCGCAGCTCTGCGAGTCACCCACGAGGGGAGAGGGAGAAAAGAAGCTAGGGCTTGAGCTTTTAGCTCCTCCCCCTTGAGGGGGGAGGCCGGGAGGGGGTGAACAGGCCTGGCACCCGAGAAGGCGAATCCTCCAACTGCCCCCGCCCCTCCCACACCCCACACCCCACACCCCACACCCCACACCCCCTACGGCGTGACCGTCGTGTACTCCACCCCGTTTTGCCGGATCACGAACACCACGTCGCCCGTGACCGAGATACCGCGCTGCTCGGCGGTCGCGCCCGCGAGCTGCGTGCTGTCGGTGGCGGCGAGGATTTCGCGCTCGCCGCCCGCGTCGCGCACGGAGATCGTGTACGACCCGGCGGGCAGGTCGCTGGGAAAGACGTAGCGGAAGTCCACGGTGCGGGCACCCTCGGCGGCGGCGGGATCGGTCGCAGTGCCCTCCGGCGTCGTGAGCGGAGTGGCGGGAATCTGCTCGGGCGAGAGGGGCTGGGTCGTAGGCGTGTCGGGCACGGGGTCCGGCACGGCCTCGGGGGTGGCGGGCGGCGTGGTGGGGGTGACGGGGGGCGGAAGGGGCAGGTCGTCCGCCGGGCGGCTCGGCGTGGTGTAGCGGGTGGTGGCGACCGTCAGGGTGACGGGGCTGCCCACCCGGACGCGCACGTAGGGGGCGGGCGTCTGCTCCAGCACGGTGTCCTCCGGGGCGTCGCTGGCCCGCTCGACGACCCGGTTCACGACCAGCCCGGCGGCGCGGGCGTGCTCGCGGGCGGCGTCGTAGCTCAGGCCGGTCAGGTCGGCGATCCAGGTGTCCTGCCCCCGAACCCCGGTGGAGACCATGATCTGCACGGGCTGGCCGCGTTGCAGGTTCGATCCCGCCTCCGGCACCTGCGCGACGATGCGGCCCTCCGGGGTGCGGGTCAACGTGCCGTCCACCCGGACGACCTGCCCTAGCGTCAGGGCCGTGTCCCGCAGCGCCGCGCGGGCCTGCGCCACGGTGAGTTCCTCCAGACGCGGCACGACGAGGCTGGGGGGGTTGTTCACCGTCAACGTGACGAGGCGACCCACGGGGAGGCGGGTGCCCCCGGCGGGGTCCTGCCGGATGACGGCCCCGATGGGCACGTTGCTCGCGTCGCCGAGGGCGTACTCCACCCGGAAGCCCGCGCGGGTCAGGCTCTCGGCGGCGGCCTGCGCTCCCTTTCCCGTCACGGCCACCACGTCGCGCACGGGCGGGTTGAGGTAAATCTGCGCCGCCTGCGCCCCCAGATACCCGGCACCGCCCAGCAGCAGCAGCCCCGGAATGAAGGTGAGCCACGCCCCCGGCTGCCGCCTGCGCCGCACCCGTCCGCCGTTCAGACCCGCGAGCGCCGAGGCGTTCAGGCGGGCGGCCTCCTCGGCGGTGCGCTCCGGGGGCGCGGGCCGCAGGTAGGCGACGCGGACCTCTCGCCCGTCCACCACCACGTCCGCGTCGGGCAGGGCGTAGCGGTGTTCGGCGAGCTGGTCGGCGAGGGCGCGCACCGCCTCCAGCGTCTCCTCCTGCTTGCGGGGCTGGGCGGCAAATTCGGCGAGGGGCATGCCCGCCACGGGCTGCCACACCGCGTAGTACGCGCCGGGCCGCGTCACCACGTCCGTCAGTCCCGCCGGGCTGATCGCGCGCAGGGCCGTGCGGTAGGCGTGGAAGCCCTGACGGTCGGCGGGCGAGGCGATGTCGAACCATGCCAGCCGCCGGGTCACGCCCTCGCCCGCGCGCACCTCGCTGAGGGTGAGGTTGCCCTCCCGCGCGAGTTCGCGCACGACCTCGTACTTGCCGTCAATGACCCCTGCCTGCGCCGTCATGCGCCGCCCAGCATAGCGCGGGCGGGTGAGGAGGTGGGGAGGAGCGGTCAGCGGTCAGCGGTCAGCTTCGAGCATGAGCAGATGCTTTTCAGCCCCTCCCCCTTGAGGGGGGAGGCTGGGAGGGGGTGAACGGGCCTGGCCTCCCAAAAAACGAAATCGTCAACTCCCCCCAACCTTCGGCAGAAGGAAGTTACAGCCCAACCCCCCGCGCCACCCAGTACGCCCCGAAGCCTCCCAGAATCCCCAGCGCCAGATTCCGGGTGCGCCACATCAGCAGCCCTCCGACCACGCAGCCGACGAGGCGGCGGGGCCACTCGGGACTCCCCAGCACGTCGGGGACGATGAGGGCGGCGAACACGCTTACGGGCACGAAGCGCAGGAAGGCGAGCCAGAAGGGCGGCAGGCGCAGGCGACCCAGGCTCAGGCCGAGGAGCCGCGCCGGGTACGTGACCGCCCACATCAGGAGGATGACGACGGGGATGCTCACGCGCCCTCCCCCGCCCCACCCCGCCGGGTCACGAGCACCGCGCCGAGGAGCGCCCCGCCCACCCCGGCGAGCAGCACGACGAGTCCGCCCGGCAGCACGCGCGACAGGCCCCACGCCCCCAGCCCGGAGAGCAGCGCGACCGCCACGGCGGGACGGTCGGTGAGCACCGGCACGAGCAGGCCGAGGAAGGCGAGCGGGAAGACGACTCCCACGCCGAGCGCGGCGGGGTCGGGCAGCACGGCACCCGCGAGCGCCCCGGCGAGGGTGGCGGCGTTCCATACGGCATACAGGCTGAGTTCCGCGCCGAGCAGGAAGCCGAACGAGAGGCCCCCCGGCTCACGCGGCCCGCTCACCACCGCCACCCCGTACGCCTCGTCGGTGAGGAACTGCGCGGCGACGAGGCGTTCCCCCCGCGTGAGGCGCACCTGCCGCGCGAGACTCAGGCCGTACAGCACATGCCGCGCGTTGAGCAGGAAGGTGGTCGCCACGATGCCCCACCCGGACGCCCCCGCCCCGAACAGCCCCGCCGCCGCGAACTGCGAGGCCCCCGCGAAGACGGTCAGGCTGAGGAGTTGGGTCTCCCACACGCTCAACCCCGCCGCCCGCGCCGTGATGGCGTAGGCGACCCCAAAGGGAACCATGCCGAGCCACAGCGGCAGCAGCGCGCGGAAGCCGCGCCCGAACGCGGGCCAGAAGGGGGAGGGAGGGGAGGCCGTCACCATGCCGCCGAGGCTAGCGGGTGAAGAAGGGGCGCGTCCTGCTCACGTCCACTCCGCCCTGTGTGTCTTCGACCCCTGGTCCTTCCCGTGGCTGCAAGAATGACGGGCGTGACCGACCCCCACCTCCACACCCTCCTGTCCCTGACCGCCGCCGACGCGCTGGGGGCGGCGACGGAGTTCAAGACGCCGGAGGCCATTCGCGCCCGCTACGGCGAGACCTTCACCGAGTACCAGCCCGGCAGCGTCTTCGGCTTCGCGCCCGGCGAGGGCACCGACGACAGCCAGATGACCGTGGCGACCCTGCTGGGCTACGCGCGGGGCGGCGGGCTGGAAGGGGTGCGGCTCGCCCTGCATGCATGGCTGGACGCCGGGCCGCCCGACGTGGGCAGCCTCACCCGCTCGGCCCTGCACTTCGATTCGCTCGACGGGGGCGCGCGGGCCTGGACGGCGAGCGGCTTCGAGAGCGCGGGCAACGGCGGACTTATGCGCGTGGCCGCCGTATGGGTTGCGGGCCTCACGACGGGGGCGCTGGCCCGCGAGTCGGCGGCGGTGACGGCCCTCACCCACGCGGACCCGCGCTGCGTTCACGCCTCGGTGTTCCTGACGGCCTTTCTGGAGGCGCTGGATACGGGAGCGGCCTACCGAGACGCGGCGGAGGCGGCGTTGCGGGTAATGGACGGGCTGGACGCCCTCGCCACGCTACGGGATGCCGAACTCCTCGGCTTGGACACCCGTGAGGCCCACGCCGCCTTCAAGGAGCGGGACCGCGCCGCCCGCGCCGGGGTGCGCGCCCGCGTCCGCTCCGGGCTGGAGGGGCATGTCACCTCGCAGAGCGGCTTCGTGCTGGACACGCTGGAGGCGTCGGTCGCCCACGCGCGCGGGACGGACTGGCTCGCCTGCGTGGAACCCGTCGTCCTGCGTGGCGACGACAGCGACACGGTGGCCTGCGTGGTGGGGGCCATTGTTGGGGCGCGCGGCCTGAGCCTCCCCGATCACCTGCTCCCACCCCTGCGGCTGGGGCACACGTGGCCGGGCTGGGAGCGGCATTGGGCGTGCGTCACGCACTTTCCGGCGGTGGTCGCGGGGGCACGGCACCGCCCGCCCGCCTGAGCTGTCCAGCCCAACGGGGACACATGGGTAGTCTTCCGGCCCTCCGGCATGCATAGTGGGGGAGTTATGCGGGCTTCCAGGGGGAGGCCCCGCCGGGGTGAATCTTGACGAACCTTCTCTCTGTGGTGGACGTGATCGGGCTGCTGCTCTTCTCGCTGTACGCGGTGCAGCACGTCCTCAGCGCCCTCCAGCCGCGCCCGAAGCCGCCCACGGCAGCCTCGGGCGTTCACCTGACGTTCCTGATTCCCGCCCTGAACGAATCGGCGGTGATCGCCGCGACCCTGGACAACCTGCGCGATACCGTGCCGGACGCCCGCATCGTGGTGATCGACGACGCCTCCGACGACGGCACCGACCGCCTCGTGGCCCGCGCCGCCGGGCGTGACCCGAACATCACGCTGCTGCGCCGGGAGTTCCCGGAGGCCCGGCAGAACAAGGGCCGGGCGATGAACTGGGCGGTCGCCCGGCTGATCGGCGACTCCCCCCTGAAGGGCAGCGACTTGAGCCATGAGGTCTTCGTGGTCCTCGACGCCGACGGGCGGGTGGGGCCGGACTTCGCGCCGCAGGTGCGCGGGGCCTTCGCCGACCCGCGCGTGATGGCGGCGCAGGGCTGGATGCGCTTCCGGCAGACGGGCGCTCCCGCCGGGCGGCGCGGCCTGTGGGCGCGGATGCTGCTCTTCCAGCAGGATTTGGAGACCTTCATCGTCGGCCATATCCAGCGGCTGCGGGCGCTCGGCGGCGCGGTGTCGCTGACGGGCAACGGCCAGTGCATGCGCGCGAGCTACGTGGCCGATCAACTGGCGCGCGGGGTGCAGCCCTGGCCGGACGTGCTGCTGGAGGACTTCGCCAGCGCCGCCGAGGTGCGGCTGCACGACCCCTCGCACCGCATCGCCCTGCTGACGGCGCACGTGAGCCAGCAGGGGATGGTGGAGCTGTCCCCCTTCGTGCGGCAGCGGACGCGCTGGACGCAGGGGGCGATGCAGTGTCTGGCCTACCTGCCCCGGCTGTGGCGGCGGCCCGTCCACCCGGTCACGCGGCTGGACTTCTCGTACTTCATCCTCGTGCCGTGGCTCAATCCCCTGCTGCTGCTGAGCATCCTGAGCCACCCGCTGCGCCGCCTCTTCGGCTGGGAGGGCCTCGCGCTGCCCGGCTGGGTGGGCGTGGTCCTGACGGTGCTGCCGCTGGGCATCCAGCTCAACTGGGCGCTACGCTACCGCGCCGAGCGGGGCCTGGGCTGGTGGGCGGTGCCGTACACCCTCCTCAGCCTGCCGGTCTACAGCGCCGCCCTGTTCCTGAGCATGCCCCGCGCCTACTACAACCACTTCACCGGGCGACGCGCGTGGTACAAGAGCGTCCGCCACGACGACCGCGCCCCCGTAGAGCCGGACCCCGGCCCGGCCCGCCGCGAGGGAACGGGGAACCTGACCTCGGGCGACTGAGGGTGGGTGGGGAGGGAGGGGACGCTACGCGGATGGCGTCCCCTCCGTCCTGGATCAAGGCGGACCTGACGCCTACTCCACCGGCTCGCCGCGCTGGAGCCGCACCGCCCGCACGAGGTTCTGATACATCAACGCGCTCGTGAGGGGACCGACGCCCCCCGGCACGGGCGTCTGGGCACGAACGGGCAGGTCCGGCAGGGCGTCGCCGACCACCCCGCCCGCCGTGACGTTGATGCCCGCGTCGATGACGATGTGATGGGGCCGGACATGTTCGGGGCGGAGCAGCCCAGCGCGACCCACGGCGACGACCACTCCATCCTGCCCCGCCAGAACGTCCCCGAGGTCGCGGGTGTGTTCGTTGCAGAGGGTGACGGTCACGCCCCGGTTGTTGAGCATGAAGGTCAGCGGGCGGCCCACAGTGCGCCCCGGCCCGATCACGGCGATCCGGCGTCCGCGCAGATCGTCGCCCAGCGCCTGCCGCAGCAGGAAGCGCACGCTCCGGGGGGTGGGCGGCAACAGCGCCTCCGGCTCCCGGCCCGCCGCGATGAGGGCGAGGTTGGCGGGCGTCAGGCCCTCCACGTCCTTGCGCGGGGCGAGGTGGAGCAGCGCCGCGTCGGCATCCAGGCCGGGCGCGAGCGGGAGTTCCAGCATGACGCCGTGAACGTCCTCCTGCGCGGAGAGGTCGCGCAGGGCCGCGTGCAGGTCCTCCTGCGTCGCCTGCGGCCCCAGGTCGCGCCCCGTGAAGCGCACGCCGAGGCGACCGGCCCGCCGCGCCTTGCTCTCCACGTACACGCGCGAGGCCGGGTCGTCGGAGGCGAGGACGCTCACGAGATGCGGCTGAAAGCTCCACCCGGCGAGGGCCGCCCGCACGCCGCGCGTCACCTCGTCTGCCAGCGGCTTGCCGAGGAGAGGGTGGGATTGGTGGTCGGTCATGGGGTCCTTTGAGGGTTAGTGTCGTGGAAAGAGGCGGGAGACAGGCTAACTTTTGGGGACGCCAGGCTCGTTCACCCCCTCCCAACCTCCCCCCTCAAGGGGGAGGGGCTAAAAACAAATACCAAACACCTCTGGCTTAAAGCTCTGGGCTGACCGCTGACGGCTAAGGGCTGACCGCTCCCCTCAATGCCGGAAGTGCCGCGACCCCGTGAACACCATGCTCACGCCGAGGTCGTTGGCGGCGGCGATCACTTCGGGGTCGCGTTTGGCCCCGCCCGGTTGCAGCACGGCGGTCACGCCCGCCCCCGCCGCGAGACGCACCACGTCGTCGAAGGGGAAGAACGCCTCGGAGGCGAGGACCGCGCCGCGTGCCCGCTCGCCCGCGTTCGCCACCGCCCGCTCGGCGGCCCAGATGCGGCTCACCGCCCCGGCACCGAGGCCGACCGTCACGCCGTTCCGGGCGAGGACCACCGCGTTGGAGCGCGCGTGCTTCACGACGGCCCAGGCGAAGCGCAGGTCGAGCCACTCCTGCTCCGTCGGCTCGCGGGTCGTCACGACCTCCGGGCACAGGTCGTCCCAGGGGCGGGTGTCGCGCTGCTGGACGGCGAAACCCCCGGCGAGGGGACGCACGTCCAGCGGGCCGGGATTCGCGTCCGGCGCGGCGACGAGGACGCGCAGGTCGGGTTTCTTGGCGGCGAACCACTCCACCGCCTCAGGGCTGACCTCGGGGGCGATCAGGACTTCGAGGAAGGTGCCGCGCATCGCCTGGGCCGCCACGAGGTCCACCGGGCGACTCACCGCGACCACGCCGCCGAAGACGCTGAGGGTGTCGGCGTCGCGGGCCTGCTCCCAGGCGGCCCGCACCGTGTCCGCCACGGCCACGCCGCAGGGGTTGGCGTGCTTGACGGCCACGCAGACGGCGCGCGTCCCGGCGGGCTGGTCCTCCTGCACCGCCAGTTCCGAGGCGAGCGCCCAGGCCGCGTCCGCATCCGCGTAGTTGTTGAAGCTCATGGGCTTTCCGGCGACCACGCGGGCGTCGAGCACCGGGCCGCGCTCGTTCCCGACCCGGTACACCGCTCCCGGCTGGTGGGGATTCTCGCCGTAGCGCACGCTCGCCACCCGCGAGAGGTTGAGGGTGAGACGTTCGGGCAGCGCCTCCGTCCCGTCCGTGCCCTCCAGATAGGCCGTGATCGCCGCGTCGTACTCCGAGGTGTGGCGGTAGGCCTTCGCGGCGAGGCGGCGGCGGTCGGTCTCCGGGACCTCATCCTGTAGGGCGAGGGAATAGTCGGCGGGGTCCACGAGGACCAAGACGCCCGCGTGGTTCTTCGCCGCCGCGCGGATCATCGCCGGGCCGCCGATGTCGATGTTCTCGACGGCCTCCTCGAACGCGGCCCCGCGCGCCACCGTCTCCCGGAAGGGGTAGAGGTTCACGCACACGAGGTCGATGGTCCCGATGCCGTGCGCGGCGAGTTCAGCGAGGTGCCCCGCCTCCCGCCGGGCGAGGATGCCGCCGTGGACGCTCGGGTGGAGCGTCTTAACCCGCCCATCCAGAATCTCGGGGAAGCCCGTCACGTCGCTCACCGCCGTTGCGGGCACGCCCGCCGCGTGCAGGGTGGCAAGGGTGCCGCCCGTGCTCAGCACCTCCCAGCCGCGCTCCACCAGCGCCCGCGCGAAGTCCTCCACGCCCGTCTTGTCGCTCACCGAGATCAGCGCCCGTCTTGCCATGCCCTAGCCTCCACCGCGAGAAAAGAGACGCGGACGCTCCCGCCCCCACGGCGGCGCATCCGACCCAGGCGCGCGATCTGTTCCCTCTGCGGGGCGGCTTCCCCGTGGTGTCGCCCCACGTTCAGCGCCAGTCGCCGCCCCGATCTGGGGTCAGGATACACGGCGCGCGGTTGGACGGGGAACGTTGGAATAGACGTTGAGCGGGGACGGGAATGTTTGAGGGCGAAGGCAGGCTCACGCTGAACCGGGGAACCGAATGGACATGTTCAGGGAGGATGCTCAAGGGGACCAAGCCCGTTGGGCAAGCTTCACTTGCCACCCCCCACCCGGCCTCCCCCGCAATGGGGGAGGAGCAGAACAACAGCGTTTTTCGTCTTTCTGTCTTGCTCGGGATGTTGAGATCACTGCGTCAACAGACTTCCAAGCTCTGCCGGACGAAAAACCCAGCTCAAACACTTCCCGGATTCGGCGGCGTCTCGTGCGTTACGCTTCCACCGTCCATTCCCACGCCGATCACGCCGCGCAACTCGTCCAGCGCGGCCCGCTCTCGGTCGCTCACCTGCTCGCCACCGATGCCGAGGAAGCCGCCCTCCTTCGCCGCGCCCGCCGTGCGCTCGGCGACCGACCACAGCAATTGGCGGTAGGCGGCGGCGTCCTCCGGACTGGTCTTGCTGCTGACGAGCCACACGACCTGACGCACGGCCTCGATGCTCTGGGCGCGGGCGTCCTCCATCGTGCGGGCGCGTTCCTGTGGGGGGCGGCTCTGGGCGTCGGGCGGGGTGCCCATCAGGTCGGCGGCCATCGCCTCCAGCAGCGGCGTGCGGCCCGGCCCGCTGACCTGCTCGCGGATGGCGGCGGCGATGGCCTGCGCCTCCGCGACGAGGCCCGTCACGCCGCTGGGACTCGCCGCGACGACCGCCGCACCCACCCGGCCCGGCCCCGTCATGACCCTGAACCACTCGTCCGCCGTGAAATTGTCCTTGACGCCCATGCCCCACCTTAAGCCCCGGCGATGAAGCCCAGCCTTGCGCGTGCCTTCACCGGGGACGTTTGCGGCTGGGTGCCTTTTCTGCGTGTCCCTATGGTGGACGCATGGCGGAAATCCGGGTGGGGTCGTGGCTGGAGCTGTACGAGGTGCTGCACGAGGAGGCGTGGAATCCGCGCCTGCGCCGCTTCCGGTCGCCGTTCGTGTTCCGGGGGCAGGGAGCCGACGCCAAGCTCACGTCCTCGCTGCAACGGCTGGAGGGCGAGACGCGCGAGATCGAGCGCCACCTGCTGCGGAACTTCCGCAAGTACGCCCACCGCAACGGCGTGGACCGTGACCTGTCGTGGTACTGGCTGGCGCTGGGGCAGCACCACGGGTTGCCGACGCGGCTGCTCGACTGGACCTCCTCGCCGCTCGTGGCCCAGCACTTCGCCACCGCCGAGGAGGAACTGTTCGGGGAGGACGGCGTGATCTGGATGGTCAACTACGTGGAGACGAACAAGTTCCTGCCCCTGCCCCTGCGCGGGCTGCTGGAGCAGGAGGGCGGGCACGTCTTCACGGTGGATATGCTCACCGCCTCCGCACGGCGTCGGGGGCAGGCCGAGGACGAACCGACCTTCGACCTCGGCTGGCTGGAGGAGCTGGAGCGCGAGGCGGAGCAGCCCTTCCTCCTCTTTCTGGAGCCGCCCTCGCTCGACGAGCGCATCGTGCAGCAGGCGGCGCTGTTCTCGCTGCTGTCCAACCCGGACACGCCCCTCGACGACTGGCTTGCCCTGCGCCCCGGCCTCGCGCGCAAGATCATCGTGCCCGCCGAGTTGAAGTGGGAGGTGCGCGACAAGCTCGACCAGTCGGGCATCAACGAGCGCACCCTCTTCCCCGACCTCGGCGGCCTGAGCCGCTCGCTGCGGCGCTACTACCGCCTGAGAAAGGACGCGCCCCCCAGCCCCGAGGAGCCGCAGCCGGAGGACGAGATGCAGCGGCAGGGGTGAGGGAACGGGGCGGAAGCGGAACAGGGCGACGGTGCGGACGACGGGGACCAGTCGGACCCTCGGGCCGGGGCATGTTCCTTCCGTTCATGGAAGAGGGCGGAACGCAAGGACTGCCAGGTCGCACCGCCGCACCTCAAGTTCCCGCCCCGGTCAGCCGGAAGACGAGGTAGTACAGGCCCACCGCGAGGGCCACGGTCACCAGGGCGACCGGCGTGGCGTAGCGAATGAAGGCCCCGAAGCTGATGGGGTGCCCCTCGCGGGCGGCGATGTCCGCGACGACGATGTTGGCCGACGCGCCGATCAGGGTCAGGTTGCCGCCCAGGCAGGCCCCCAGCGACAAGGCCCACCACAGCGGGTCCATCCGTGCCCCCAGCGTCTCCTGCAACTCCCGCAGCACGCTCGCCATGCTGATGGTGAAGGGGATGTTGTCCACGAAGCCGCTGATGATCGCGCTGGAAAAGCCCACCAGCAGGATGCCCAGCCCGATGTCCCCGCCGATGGTCGTCGTCAGGGTGGTCGCCACCCGCTCGAAGATGCCGACGTGCTCCAGCGCCCCCACCACGATAAAGAGGCCCATGAAGAACAGCAGGGTCGCCCACTCCACCCGCTCGAACAGCTCGACCGGGGAGAGGTCGGCGATCAGGAACAGGAAGGTGCTGGTGGTCAGGGCGACCAATCCCGCCTCCAGCCCGATGGGGTGCCCGACGATAAACAGCAGCAGCGTCACCGCGAAGACCCACAGCGCCTGACGCATCAGCTTCGGGTTCGTCTGGATGGGCGTGGGGTCGGTCAGGACCTGTCGCAGCCGCTCGCCCGAGTCGCCGCCCGCCAGGTCGCCCCGGACCCGCATCAACAGGTGCATCAGCGCTATGCCTACGAGGGTGGCAAGTGCCGCATACGGAGCCACATTTGTCAGGAACTCTCCGAATCCCTTGCCCGCCACAGAACCGATGATGATATTGGGGGGGTCGCCCACCAGCGTGGCGGTGCCGCCGGTGTTGCTCGCCAGCACGACCGCGATCAGGTAGGGCAGCGGTCTCAGGCCCAGCCGGGTCACGACGGTGACGACCACCGGGGCCATGAACAGCACGGTGGTCACGTTGTCGAGAAAGGCGCTGAAGACGGCGGTCAGGAGGCTGAAAATCCACAGCACGCGCACGGGTTCGCCGCGCGTGAGGACCATCGCCCGGCGGGCCACGAGGTCGAAAAAGCCGCTGCGGCTCAGGACGTTGACGATGTTCATCATGCCGAAGAGCAGGAAGATGGTGTTGAAGTCGATGCTGCCCCAGGCCTGTTCGGGGGTGAGCAGCCCCAGCACCATGACGGCGCAGGCCCCCAGCAGGGCGGCGACGGTGCGGTGAACGTACTTCTCCAGCAGGATCAGGACGTAGGTGAGGACGAACAGGGCAATGGCAATCCCGGTGAGGGTGCCCTCGCCGAGCGAGAGACCGAGGGTTTCGGGGAGGGTAGGGTGGTTTGCTTCAGTCATGGACCGTCCAAAGGGAGCAAGAAAGAGAGCTAGAAAAACAGGGAGGCCAGCACCAGGACGATGAAGCCAGCGATCAGGAGACCGGCGGCGAAGGTGAGGACCAGGGTGGCGACGCCCTGCCAGGTCAGGGGGCGTTCGGGAACGTCTGGCGGGTCGTCCGGGCGCTTCATGGGCATCCTCCAGCGGGAAATTGGGAAATTGGGCCTGGGGCAAATGAAAAGGAGAAGCCTGCGATAGCAGACTCCTCCAGTTCGGCGTATGGTCGCCGGGACCCGTCATGGGACAGGATTGCCCAGTCAGTGTACACGATGGTCGGGGAGAGGTTGCCTGGCATTCCCACCCGGCATGCACGGGGACATCCTGTTTGAACCAGGAAGGATGACCGTCAGGCTGTGGGTGTCACTCTCTGCGGTGAGAAGTCGTTGACGGACGCCCCGCGATGGTCCGGCACCGCGCTGCTGGTCCATCTCCACCCAATCATCAGACCTTCTCCCACTCCGGGGGTGGCCCTGACAACACGAGGGGAAGGCCTCTTCCCAACCCTCAAGACGTGTGCAAGGCCCTCAACCCCGTCGCCTCGCCCCGAAGGCAGCGGGAGAGAGCGGCGACGAAGACGAAGCTCAATACGTGTGAAAGTCCCGCAACCCTGTCGCCTCGCTGTACTGCACCTGCACTTCTTCCACGCGGGCGTGGGGGGGGCCGCGCCGCAGCCAGTGGAGGAGGCGTTCGAGGTCGGCGGGAGCGCCCTCCGCCACCACCTCCACGCGACCGTCGAGCAGGTTCTCGGCGCTGCCGCTGAGGTTCAGGTCGCGGGCGTAACGCTGGACATAGCGGCGGTAGCCGACGCCCTGAACGGAGCCGATGACGAGTGCGGTAAGACGCATGGGAGGCATGGTAACGGGGGAGGTGGGGGGTGGAGGGTGCGTTTCTGACCGTCCGGTGAGTTTTCCCGCAAGGGTGCTCACTGGGGGAGGGTAAACTGCTCCGATGCCCGCCCGCGCCGTTTTTCGCCCCGTCAAGCCCCCCACTTCCCCGCTGTCGGGGTGCCCATGACCGACACGCCGACGCCTCTGCCCGAAGCGAGCGCCCTCGCCCCGGCCCCCCGTCGGCGGCGGGCGCGGCACTGGCCGTGGGTGCTGCTCACCCTCGCCGTGCTGCTGGGGCTGACGGCTTGGCAGGCTCCCCGGCTCATCGGCTCGTGGGTGCTGGGCCGCCTGAACACGGGTGACACGCGCATCTCGGCGGACGCGGTGGGCGGGCCGCTGTGGGCACCGAACCTTTCGGGGGCAGAGGTGCGGCTGCCCGGCGTGAGTGCGGAGGCGGGCCGCGCGGGCGTGAGCGTGGCGGGCGTGGACCTGCGAAATAAGACGGTGCGCCTGAACGTCGCCGTCTCGGACGCGACCGTGAACCTGCGCCTTCAGGAGTTGCTGGCGGGCACGGGCGGCGGGCAGACCGGGGGCGGAGGCGGCTGGAAGGTCGTCCTCAGCGGGCTGGACGTGCAGCGGTCGCGGGTGAACGTGGACGGCTCGGGCGTGAACATTCCCGACGGGTCCTTCCGGGTGCAGCGCGGGGAGAACGGGGCGCTGGCGGTGCGCGGACGCACGGACGAGGGCGAGCTGAACGCGGACGTGACCGTGCGCGAGGGGACGGCGGGCAACGTCTTCGCCGTGAATCTGGACGCCGACGCCCGCGTGATCAACCACTACTGGCCGGGCGTGACGGGCGGGCGCATCGCCGGGCGCTACGTCCTCGGGGACGGGCCGGTGCGCGGCGACCTGCGGATCACGGGTGGAAGCGTGCGCGTGCCGGGGGCGAAGTTCGTCACCCTCCAGAACATCGGCGGCACGGCCACCCATCGGGGCGACAATATTAGCCTCGTCCTGAATGGGCGCGGGTGGGACGGCCCGGTCACGGCGCGCGGCGGGGTGGACCTGCGGGCGAAGAACTGGACCGTCACGGCGGACGGCACCCCCACCGTGGCGGGGCTGGCGCGGGCGCTGGGGACGACCGGGCGGGGCGACCTGCGGCTGAGGGTCACGGCGGGCGGCTGGAGCACCGTGCGCGTCAAGGCGTACGGCAAGGGGGCGGGAACGCTGGCGGGGGTCCCCTTTCAGGACCTGAACGCCGAGTACACCTTCCTCAGTCAGGACGGGGCGAGCGGGGCGGGGCAGACGAACGACGTTGCCTTCAGCGCGCGGACGGCGCTCGCGGGCGCGCAGACCCTCACCGGGCGTTGGGCCTTCGGGCGCGAAGGGCGGGCACGCTGGGCGGGCGACTTCGCCGGAAGGCCGCTCGACGTGAACGGGACCATCAACGCGGCGAACGTCCTCGCGCTGACGGGGCGGGGGTTGGGCGGACCCCTGGCGGGCACCTTCGCGCTGGGAACGCAGGCCATCGAGGCCACCCTCAACCCCGATTACGGCGCGGCGCGGGCGCGGGTCGCCCTGAGCGGCACCCCCTCCGACCTGCGGGCGACCGTGACGAACGGGACCGCCGGGCCGTTCCCCCTCGCCGGGACCGCCCGCCTGAACCGCGACGGGCTGCGGGCCGACCTCGGAAGCGTCGTGCTGGACCTCGACCGGAACTTCCGGGGGGCGTGGACGGCGCGGAACCTCACGGGCGCGGGCGTCACGCTGGGCGGGTCGGGCACGCTGGACCTCACCGGGGGCGACGTGACGGGCACCCTCGCGGCGACCGTGCCGGGGATCGAGGGCGAGTTGCGCGGGCCGCTGAGCGTGAACTATGTGCGGCGGCAGGGCACCTTCGCGCCGGGCAATCAGCGGCTGACGTGGCGCGGCGACGCCTTCACGCTGGCCGCCCGCGACCTCCCCGTGACGGGCGGCGTGCGGGTGAACGGCACGGCGACGGTCACGACGGCGCGGCAGGTGACGGGCACGCTGACGGCGCGGGGCAATGGATTTAACCTCACCGCCACCGGGCGCGGCAGTGCGGCCAGTCTGCGCGGGACGGCGGGCGGCGTGACCGTGCTGGCCGACACCCAGCTCTCGGAGGGCTTCCTGACCACGGCGCGGGTGGAAGGGGCTGACATTCAGGGCACCCTGAGCGTGGCGGACGGCATCCGCTTCACCCTCACGACGGCGGGCGAGACGGCGCGCGGCGTGATCGACGGGCAGGACTGGGACGCGACCGGGCGGGTCAACCTCGCCGCGCTGCGGCCCCTGGTAGGCGTGGACGACCTCGGCGGCACGCTGGACCTCGCGCTCGTGGGGCGGGGAGGCACCGCGCGGGTGGACGCCACGGCGGCGGGCGCGGCGGTGCGCGGCACGCTGACGCGGGCGGGCGGGGCGGTGACGGCGGACCTGCGGGCCTCCCTCGCGGAGACGGGAGTGACGGCCAACCTCGCCGGGCGGGTCTACCCCGACGTGCGGGCGAGCGGGACGGCCTCGTGGCAGGGGCAGACGCTGAACGCGGCGCTGAGCGGTGAATACGGCAACCTCCGCGCCCGGCTGACGGGCCGCACGGGCGACCTCTCCTTCTCGGGCGTGACGATTCCGGGGCAGGCGGTGGACGTGACGGGCACCCTCACCCCCGCGCTGACGGCGAGCGGCACCTGGGGCGACCTGCGGGCGAGCTACGACGCGCGCACCGGGCTGGTGAGCGTGGCCGGGCGACAGGCGCTGACGGCCTTCGGGCAGGTCGGGCAGGTGCGGGGGAGCGCGACGTGGGCACCCGGCTTCCGGGGCAGCGTGAACGCGAGCGGGGTGCTGGACCAGTACACGGTCGCCCTGCGCGGGCCGTGGAGTCGTCTGGGCGTGGTCCTCACCGACGGCGAGGGCCTGCGCGCCACGGGCACGGCGGCACTCCCGGCAGGGCAGTACGACCTGAACGTGCGCGGCCCGGTCGCGGGCCTGTACGTGGACGGGCGCATCACGGGCACGGGCACCGAGCCGCGCGGCACCGTCAACGTCTTCGACGGGGCGGGCGGCTCGGCACGGGTGACGCTGCGGGGCTTCTCCGACCTCGACGTGGAGGCGGGCGGCCTGACCCTCGCCGGGCAACGGCTGAACGGCACGCTGAGCGCGCGGAACGGGGTGCTGACGGGCGACCTCACCGCCGGGCCGCTGCGGCTCACGGCGCGGAACGGGCGGGTCAACGCGGTCGGTGAGATCGTGGGGCACACAGTCACGGCTCAGGGGCGGCTGACCCTGCCCGCCACGCTGGAGGACCTGCGGGTGCGCGTGCGTGGCCCCTACGTGACCGCCGACGCGACGGGCGGGGTGGCGAACCTGCGGGGCAGCCTGCGGCTCAACGCGCAGAGCTTCGGCTCCGGCGGGGCGCGCGTGACCGTGCCCGCGCAGGTCTTCCCCCTTACCGCCTCGCTGACGGGCGCGCGGGCGAACGTGGGCGGGCTGACGTACTCCGGCGGCACCTGGGGCGGCGGCGTGAACGTCCGCTACGCGCTCGGTGGACGGGCGGGCACCGTGCGCCTCGTCGGGAGCGGAACGACCCTCGCCGCCGTGCCCTCCGGCCCGGTCGCGGGGCGCGTGACCCTGCTCCCGGCCCTCGGCGGCACGCTGACGGCGGGCCTCTCCCCTGCCCTGGCCTTCCTGCCCGCGCAACTTCGCCCGGAGATCGTGCCGGGGCAACTCGTGGCGAATCTGAGTCCGAACGGCGCGACCCTCACCACTCGCGGCACCCGCTACCTGGGCGAAGCCCTGAACCTGAACGCCCGCGTCGGTTGGCGGAATGGCCTCACCGCGTCGGGCACGCTGACACATCCCGGTACCCGGCTCCCCGTGCGGTACGACGGGCGGAATCTGAGTGTGGACGGTGCCCTGCTGGACGCGCGGGCGCTGCGCCCCTTCATCGAGGCGACGGGGACGGTGACGGCGGACCTGCGGGTGCCCGACCTCGACTTCGACCGGGCGAACGGGCGGGCGCGGGTCAATGTCGCGGCGGCGGGGCAGCGGGCGGTCGGCACGGTCACGCTGGCACGCGGACAGCTCGGTGCGGACCTCACGAGCGACCTCGCCGGGCTGAGCGTGCGGGTGCGCGGTCCCCTCTACCCGCAGGCGAACGCCGTGCTGAATGTGGACGGCGTTCGCGGCACACTCAGCGGGAACGCGGCGGAAACGCTGACCCTGCGCGCCGCCGGAACGTATGAGGGCCGGGCGTTGGAGCTGACGGCGACCGGGCGCACCCTCACCGGGCCGACTGCGGCGGCGACCGTGAGCGCGGTGGTCTCCGGGGCGCGCGTGAACGTGGACCTGAACCGGGCGGCGACGACGTGGCGGGTGGGGGGCACCTTCACCGCCCCCGACCTGCGGGCATTGGCGGGCACGGCGGGAAGTGTGAGCGGCACCGTCACGGGCACCCTCGCCGACCTGCGGCTGGACGCGGCGGGCGAGGTCGCGGACGTGGCCTTTCGCGCCCCGGCGACGTACACGGGCGGCGTGCTGAGGCTGCGGGGGGCCACCGCCACCCTACCGGGCACCCTGGGCACCGTGCGGGCGAGTGGCCCCGTCTTCCCCACCCTGGGCCTGAGCGCGCGGGCGACGTTGAACGACTATCTGCCGGGCAGCTACACCGTGCAGGCCCTCGGCGCTCTCGCCAAGCCGGACGTGCGGGCGCAGGGCACGCTGACGAACCCCGCGAGCGGTCTTCAGGTCGGCGGCTCGGCCCTCACCGCGCGGCTGCTGGGGCGGGACTGGAAGCTCACCTTCACGGGCGAACCGCTCACGGGCACCCTGCGCGGGCAGCTCGGGGCGAACGCGCTCGCGGGTTTGCAGGACGGGCGGCTGAACGTCCACACCTCCTTCCTCTCCGGGGAGACGCGCGTGCGGCTGGACGGAGTGACGGGGTGGAACGCCCGCCGGGGCTGGCTCGGCGACCTGCGGGCGACGGGACCCGTGCCCGGCGGGGCGCTCGATGCCCGGCTGACGGGCGGGGGAACGCTCGCACTTGCGGGGGCGGTCGGCCCGGCGCGGGTGACGGGGACCTTCCCGGCGAGCCTCCCCTTCCGACCCGGCGGGACGCTCGACCTCGCCGCGCTGGACGTGGGGGCGTTGTGGGGCCGGGCGGATCAACTTCGCCTCACCGGGCGGGCGACGCTGGCCGGGGCGAGTTGGAGTGCGACTGAGGCCACCTTCGCGGGCCGCGTGCAGGACACGGCGGGCGAGCTGACGGGCGACGTGGGCGCGACCTACCGCGCCGGGAACGTGGCCCTGCGCCTCGCGGGGGCGCGACTGGCGGGCGGAGCGACGCTGACGGGCGGGCGCTACGACGCCACCCTGCGCGCCGATGCCGTGGGCCTCGCGCGGCTGCTGCCCCCCGCGTGGGACGTGGACGCGCTGACGCTGGCGGGCACGGTGCGGGCGTCGGGCACGCTGGCGGGTGGCCCAGAGCGGGTGGAGGCCCGCTCCCTCGCGCTGCGGGGCGAGCAGGGCACGGCGGGTCCGTTCAGCCTCTACGGGAGCGCGACCTACGCGCGGCAGCCGAACGGGGCGGACGTGCTGGAGACCGCCCTCGCGGGCAGCCTGCGCGGCGGGGTGCTGGAGGCGCGTGGCTCGCTCCCAGCGGGCGTGCGCGTCACCGCGCGGGACGTGAACGCGCAAGCCCTCGGGGCGGGCATCGTCGGGGCCGACCTGACGCTGACCGGACCCGTGGACGACGCCCTCATTGCTGGCACCGTCTCCGCCCTCGCCGACGACTTCGACGCGCGGGTGACGCTCGGGGGGCCGCTGAGGACCGTGCGCGCGAATGCCCGCGTCGCCCTGCGCGGCTCGGAGAGAAGCGGCCTCCTCTACGCCGACGTGTCCGACCTCGACCTCTCGGCGGGAACGGTGCGCGGTCGGGTGTATGGCACGGCGCGGCAGGGCGGCAACAGCGTTCAACTGGACGTGAACGGCGTCTGGCCCCGACTGGCGGGCACGGCGACGGCGACGGTGGCAGGCCTGCCCGACCCGGTGACGCTCACGGGCGATGGGCAGGGCGGCTACGCGCTCGGGGCCGGGCAGCTCGGAACGGGCCGCGTGACCCTGACGCCGGGAGAGGGCTTCATCCCGACGCTGGCCGGAAGTCTGAGCCTGACTCCCCTCCCCCTCGTGAACGGGACGGGCGCGGCGACCGCCGACGTGACGCTGGCGGGCACCCTGACCGCCCCCCGCCTCGCGGCGACCGTGACCACGCGGGGGGCGGAGGTCTCCGGCGTGCGGCTCACGGATACGGCGGGCACGTTCACGGGGACGCTCAGTTCCCTGCGCGGCACGCTCACCCAGGCGGGCGCGACCGTCGCCACGCT
This sequence comes from Deinococcus sp. YIM 134068, assembly GCF_036543075.1. Taxonomy (NCBI): domain Bacteria; kingdom Thermotogati; phylum Deinococcota; class Deinococci; order Deinococcales; family Deinococcaceae; genus Deinococcus; species Deinococcus lichenicola. The sequence goes on along the minus strand of NZ_JAZHPF010000028.1, from coordinate 8,731 downwards.
GGAGGGCCGGACGCTGACCCTGAGCGGGCTGACGGCGAGCGCGGCGGGGGCCACCCTGCGGGCGAGCGGCACGGCGGGGCTGGACGGCACGGCGGACCTGACCCTGGCGGCAAGCGGCGCGGTGGACGGCAACGTGCGGGCGACGTACCGGGGCGAAGCTCTGACGGCGGTCGGGACGGTGACGGCTCAAGGTCTGCGCGCCGCGCTCGACGTGAACGCCAGCCCCCGCCTCGGCTGGAGCGGCACCGCTCGCGTGAGCGGTGGCCCGGCGGGCGTCCTCACCGACCCGGCGATCCTGCGGGTGAGCGGTGCCCTCGCGCGGCCCCTCGTGACAGGCGAGGCAGGACTCCTCGGCGCGGGCGCGCGGCTCGTGGCGAATGCGGACGGCGTGCAACTGCGCCTCGTGGACGGCCCCGGCGCGACGGCGAGCGGCGTGGTGGAACTCCGGCCCGATGACGGGGGAGAGTGGCGCTGGCTGGGCACGGCGGCCCTCTCGCGCCCCGAACTCAGCCTCAGCGTCACGCCAGCCGGACCGCTCGCCGACCCCCGCCTCACCCTCAGCGTGCGGCGGGGCGAGTGGCGCGCGGCGGGCACGGCCTCCGCTCGGGCCGCCGACCTCAACGTCACCGACGGGCGCGCGGCGGGGACCGTCACCTGGAGCGCGGGCACCCTGCGGGCGAACCTGCCGGGTCTGGACCTCGCGCGGCTGGGCGTGCCGCGTGTCACGGGCCTCCTCACGGCGAACGGCGCGGTCAGCACCGAGACGCGCGACGGCACCCTCACCCTGCGGGTGGCCGACGTGACGAGCGATCTCACCGTCCCCTACCTCGGCGTCACGCTGGCGGGCGACCTCGCGGCGGACGTGACGCTGGTGGGCGGGCGGCCCTCCGTGCGGGCGAGCGCGGCCCTGCCCTCGGGCACGGTGAACGTGAATGCGACCCAGGGTGAGGAAGGCTGGACGGGCACCGCGACGGGCACGATCACACGCGACGGCGGCACGCTGACGGCGAACGTCACGGCGGGCACCTCCGGCCTCACCGGGAACGTGAACGCAACCCGCTACCCCCTCCAGGCGATGGGACAGGACGTGCGGCTGGTGGGGCGGGTCACGCTGGGCGGGCGGACCTTCGGGGCCGACCTCACCGCCGGGAACGAGATGGGAGAGGCGCGCGTGACCGCCGAGGGCGGGCTGGCGGACGTGCTCCCCGCGCTGGAGAGCGTACTCGGCGTGCAGCCCACAGGACAGGGCTACCGGGTCCGCGCCGTCCTCGACGGGGTGGAGATCGGGCGGCTCGGCATCGCGCCGGGGCTGTCGGGCCGGGTGAACGGCGAGGCGACCCTCCAAGACGGCGGCGGCACGGTCGTCGTCAGCAGCCCGGCGCTCCAGATCGCGCAGAAGGCGCTGGGCGCGCGGGTGGAGGGCACGCTCGTCGGCGGCGACTGGCGGATTCGCGGCTTCCTGGGGGAGACAGACTTCTTCGCCTCTCTGACGGGCGGCGTTCTCTCGGGGCGGGCAACCCTGCAAGCCCTGCCGCTGGGGGCGGTCGCCGGGGCCTTCGCGGGCACCTCCGTCGGCGAGGGGGTCGTGACGGGCGTGGCCCGCTTCCAGTTCCCCCTCGCGGACCCGGCGGCGGGCAGCGCCACGGTCGTCGCCGAGCGCATCCGCGTGACCGCCACGAGCGGCACGGGTGACGCCGCCGTGACCGAGACGCTGACGGGCACGGGCACGCTCGACTACGCGGCGCGCGAGCTGCGGACCGTGAACATCCAGCTCGGCGGCGCGGGCACCTGGGACGTGCGCGGCGGCTACACGCGCGAGCGGGTGGACCTCTCCGCCGTGTTCCGCGACACGACCTTCACGCCCGTCCTCCGGCTGATCCCCGGCCTCGCGGAGCTGACGCCGAGCCTCAAGGGGACGATCACCCTCTCGGCGGCGGGCACCTACGACCGCCCGCGCGGGCTGCTGCGGGCACAGAACCTCACGGGGGCGCTCGCGGGCCTGAGCCTCCAGATTCCCACCCTGACGGGCGACCTGCCCGACTCGGGGGCCTTCACCGCGAGCGGGCGGGTGCTGACGGGCGGCACGGTGGGCACCGACGGGAGCCTCGACCTGCGCGGGCAGCTCACATTGGGGCGGCTGTCGGGGACGCGGGCGGTCTTCACGGGCCTGCTCGCCCCGCAGGCGCTCGGGGCACTGCCGAACACCACCGTCACCGTCGCCCAGACGAGCGAGACGCGCTGGACGCTGGACGCCCGCAGCCAGAGCGCCCGCACCGCCACCAACCCGGCGGGGACGCTGAGCGTGACGGGGGCGCTGACTCCCCGGCTGGACCTCACTCTCACGGCGCGGACGTACGACCTGCCGCTCGCCGTGGTGTACGGGCGCGACAGCTCATTGAATGCGGACCTGCGCCTCGTGGACGACGGGACGCTCGTGCGGGTGAGCGGGGCGGCGAACTTCCTGCGCCTCACGCTGGGACGCCCGGAGACGACGGCGACGCTGCCCGGCCCCGGCAACAGCACGAGCGGCGGGGGCACGGCCTCCGGCACGAATGGCCGCACCACCGACAACTTCCCCAGCCCGCTCCCCGAGGAGTACCGGACCTTCCCGCAGCCCGAGGCGGAGGGGGCGACCGCCGGGGAACGGCCCACCCCCCCCTTCCTGGAACGGCTGGTCTTCGAGGACATCCCCGTTCGCGCCCCGAACGGCATCCGGGTGGACGAGGCGCTCGCCCGCGCGGAGTTCAGCGGCGACCTGACCGTCTCGGGCACGGGGGCGCGGCCCCTGCTGCGCGGCAACATCCTCGCCCAGCGCGGCACCCTCTTCCTGCGCGAGAACGAGTTCGCGCTCAGGAGCGGGCAGGTCACGTTCTCCGGCGAGGGGGTGTACCCCAGCTTCGGCGTCGTGGCGGCGGGCACGGTGGCCGCCAGTTCCACCGGACAGCGGGTGCCCGTCACCCTGGACGTGGGCGGCAACTTCCGCACCCTGCCGAGCGGCGAGAGCGTGCTGGACCTGCGGACGAACCTGCGCTGCACGGTTGAGGGCGACGCCTGCGAGGACCCCGGCACGGGCGTCGCGTACACGGAGGCGCAGCTCTACGCCCTCGTGGCGACCGGGGTGCCCAACCTGGAGACGCTGCCGGGCAACCTCACCGCGCTGGGCACCTCGGCCCTGCAAACGGCGCTGAACGTCTTCGTCCTCGGCGAGATCGAGCGCAACATCGCCCGCTCGCTGGGACTGGACGTGTTCCGCCTCACCCCAAATCTCTCGGTGGACGACGGCACCCTGGGCGCGACCCTCACGGTCGGCTCGTACCTGACGCGCGAGCTGTACCTCCAGTACCAGGTGGACCTCAACGGTGAGGGTCTGCTGGACGCCACCTACAGCACGCCCGACGGGCGCGTGACCTTCCGGGTGAGCACGCCCCTGAACGGCCTGAATCTGGAGTCGGTGCGCCCCAGCTTCTCCGCCGCCTACAACCTGGGCCGCCGCGCCAGCGTGAGCCTGGGGGTGCAGAACGACGAGGACAGCACGCAGCTCCGGTTCGGGGTGACGTACCGGCTGTTCAGGAGGTAGGGGGAGCTTTCAGCCGTCAGCTATCAGCCGTCAGCTATCAGCCGTCAGCTATCAGCCGTCAGCCGTCAGCCAGAACACAAGGGGACGCCCCAGCGTAGGTTGGGGTGTTTCTTTTGAACTTGGTAGGAGGTTGGCCGCCTCATGTTTTGATGGGACCCTGTTATGAGCGACGAATTGCTGGCTCAACTGGGCTTCCCACCCTGGACAGAGATCAGGGGCCGACCCTCCGTCGCCGACCTCTACCGTCCTGGGAAACGCTGCGGCATCTATACCATGGGGTTCGAGACGGGAGAGCGGTACGTCGGTCAGGCGGTGGATGTGGTGCGGCGCTTCAGCCAGCATCGCAGGACGCACGCGGACATCACGCACATCGCCTTCCAGCCGTGTGCGGCACAGGACCTGAATCAGACCGAGCGGCGCTGCATTCACACCCTGGAGGCGGCAGGCGTCGCCCTGCGAAACATCGCGTTGATGAGCGTCGTCTCGGGTGAGCGCGACCTCGACCTCGTGCTGAGTCCCGACGAGCAGACGGCGTGGCTGAACGACCACGACGCTATCGAGGAGAGCGATGATCGGATTCAGGATGACGCCCTGCGGCGGCGGCACCGCCGAAAGTATGAGCGGCTACTTGGCCTCCCTCACGCGCAAGAAGCGTTATTCACGCTGGGCCTCTACTTGAACGCGGCCCTCCCCGCCCCACGCCGAACAGAGCTGACCTTCTGGATGGTCTCCTGTCTTCCTTACGGAGTCGGACGGGAGGAAACCCTCTACGCCCGCGTGAGTCTGAACATGCAGGAGGTGTTCAGCCTGATCGGTTCCCCGGAGAGTTTGTCGGCCACCTTCCACCTCGCCCGCACGCCCTTCGAGGAGGAACTGGGCGAGGACTGGATGAACGAGCTGACCCAAGAGGGCTGGGGCGTCAGTGACCATGCCTACGCCCCCGGTGGACAGGACCAGTTCCAGTTATGCACGGACGACGCGGAGAACATCCACACCCTGATGCTCGACCCGACCGCCAACGCCGCGATGGCCCTCCTCAACCTGCGCCTCATGCGGAAGGGACCGACGTACTACGGCCCCTCCCATTGCCTTGATCTCGTGGACGGCGCTCTATGCGCGTTCCAAGCCGATTTGGAGAGCTGACCTCCCATATCCAAAAAGAACGACGCCCCAGCACAGGCCGGGGCGTTTCTCTTCTTTTGCTGGTCGCTGGAAGCTGACGGCTGACCGCTCTACCGGCTCCCCACGCTCACGCTCGCGCGCGGCTCCAGCGCGTAGAACGCCACCACCGCGACGAGCGTGCCCACCCAGCCCGGCGCGGTGCCGAGGTCCAGCGCGAAGGGGCGGCCCAGCACGGTGCTGCCGAGTTGGCCCTGCAATTTCTCGCCCTGCTGCTGGGCGAGGACGTTCCAGCCCACGATGGGTTCGCCGAAAAAGCCTGTCACACGGTCCACGCCGCGCAGCACGAGGCGCTGGCTGCCGACGTTGCCGCGCAGCTCGCCCTCCTCCAGCTCGATCTTCACGCCCTCGTCGCCGACGGTGCCCTGCACACCGCGCTCGGTGATCTCCAGATCGATGTCCTTGCCGTGGAGCTTGCCGCCCGCCCGCCCGGAGATGCGGTCCCCGTCGATGACGCAGCGCACGCCGTACCCGTCGGCCTCGCCGCCCAGACGGCCTTTGATGAGGTCTTCCATGCGGGGGAGTATAGCGGGGAGTGGTTAGTGGTTAGTGGTTAGTGGGAAGGCTGGGGGGTACATCTTCCGGCTGATCGCTGACGGCTGACGGCTGACGGCCCCCCACCACCCCAATCCGCTCGAAGTACGCCCGCCGCGTCAGCAGCGGCCCGCCCTCGCCCAGCCGCGCCCGGCCCACGTTCCACCGCTCGAAGAGGATGCGGAGCGCCCCGCCGAGGAGGGCCGCGCCGTACCACGCGGGAGGCGGCTGATTGAAGCGCAGCGTGTGGCCGTCCCACGCGAGATGGGGGCAGGACTCGTCGCGGGCGGCCCAGAACATGCCGCCGACCTCGCCCAACTTCTGCGCGCGGACGGTCAGGGGCGGCTCGCGCACCTCAGCATCGAACTGGGGGGCGGCGTAGACCTGCGCGTAGAGGCCGTGGAGCGTGGACTGCAATTGATGGGCCTGAGCGCGCAAGCGGGCCTCCTCGCGCCCGGTGAGGGTGCCGGGGGGCGCGTCGAGCTGGCGGCGCACGTCCGCGAGTTGGGTCTCGACGGCCCCCATCCGCTGACGGGGCATGGGGGGCGGCGGCGGTGGGGGCGGGTCGCCCGTCAAACTGCGGGCGGGGTCGGCGTACTCACGGCTGCCCCATCCGGCGACTTCTCTTAATTGCGCGTCCTCGATCACCCACAGCCGGGTCGCCACCTCGCGGGCGAAGCGGCGGTCGTGGGTGACGATGACCACCGCGCCGCCGTAGGCGTGGACGGCCTCCTCCAGCGCCAGGAGCGCCTCCACGTCGAGGTGGTTCGTCGGCTCGTCGAGGAGCAGGAGGTCGGCGCGCAGGGCACTCACCAGAGCGAGTCCGGCCCGCGCCCGCTCGCCGCCGCTGAGGGTTTCGGGCGTCTTGGGCCAGTCGGCGGCGGTGAAGCCCGCCCGCCCCAGGAGCGCCCGCGAGCGGTCCCCGAATCTCCGCTCGAACTGGGCACGCAGCCCCTCCCCCGGCGTCAGGCCGTGCCACGTCTGGTCGAGGGAGGCGACACTCACCCCACTTGCCACCCGCAGCACGGGTTCGGGGTCGCCGGGCGGGGCCGGATCGGGGTGCGCCTCGCCCGCAAGGAGGCGCATCAACGTCGTCTTGCCCGTGCCGTTCGCGCCCATCAGGGCCACCCGGTCGCCCTGCCGCAGCTTGAAGGCGACCCCGTGCAACACCTCACGCCCGCCGTAGCTCTTGGAGAGGTGTTCACCCCATGCGACGACCCGCGCCCGCGCCGTGCCCGCGAGGAGGCGCATCCGAAGCTGCCGTTCGGGGAGGGGAGCCTCGGTGACGGGTAGGCGGTCCACCCGTGATTTCACTGCGCGGGAGCGGCGGCCCCACTCGTCCAGCCGCTCGGCGCTGCCGGAAAGCCGGGTGGCCTCACGTCCGGTCAGGCGGGCGGCGCGGGCCTGGGTGCGGCGCTCCAGTTCCCGTTGCGCGCGGGCGCGGGAGTATCCGCCGGGATACTCCGTGGCCTCCCCGTTCTCCAGCCATACGCTACGGGAGGCGACGGCATCGAGGAAATCGCGGTCGTGGCTCGTGAGGAGGACGCCGCCGGGGAAGGCCCGCAGGTGGTCTTCCAGCCACTCGCGCATCCTAACGTCGAGGTGGTTGGTCGGCTCGTCGAGGATCAGGAGGTCGGGTTCGCGGGCCAGCGCCAGCGCGAGCGCGAGGCGGGTGCGCTCGCCGCCGGAGAGGGTCGCCGCCTCCCGGTCGCGGAAGCGGGTAAGGTCCAGCACCCCGAGCAACCGCGCGGCGCGGGCGGGCCACGTGTACGCGCCCACGTCCTCCAGCCGGGTGTGCAGGGCCGTCCACGCGGCGAGGGTGGCGGGGTCGCCGAGGTTCGCCTCCAGCGTCAGCAACCCGGTTTCGAGTTCGCGGTAAGGGTGCGCCGCGTCAATAAGCTGGCGCACGCTCAGGCCGGGGGGGTGCGCGTGCTGCTGCTCCAGCACGGCCACGCGGAGACCAGGAGAGCGCCACACCGCCCCCCCCTCGGGGGTCAGCTCGCCCGTCAGCACGCGCAGCAGCGTCGTCTTGCCCGCCCCGTTGCGTCCCAGGAGCGCCACCCGCTCGCCCGTCGTCACCGATATGGACACGCCCCCCAGCACCGCCCTCTCCCCGTAGGACAGCGTGAGGTCTTCGGCGGCGATCAGCGTCGGCATCGCCGGGCAGGCTAGCGCAGGGTGTAGGGCCGGATCGGAAGCGTTCGCTCCCACTCGTCCTTCCCCCAGCCTTAACGAACCCTTGACATTCTTCGTGAAATCCCCGACACTGCACCTACCACAACTGCAATCGTTTGCAAAACCGGTCATTCGACGGTTTCTCGCGTCTCACACGCCTTCTCTCGAAAGGAAGTCTCACCCTATGGTCGGTCTGGAGGAGGTCGCCAAACTCGCGCGGGTGTCCCCGGCCACGGCGTCGCGGGCGCTGACCCGGCCCGAACTCGTGGCGGAGGCGACGCGGGCGCGGGTGGCGCGGGCGGCGGAGGCCCTGGGCTACCGGCCCAACGTGCTCGCACGCAGCCTGCGCCAGCGCGGAAGCCGGACGCTGGGGCTGGTCGTCACCGACATCCTCAACCCCTTCCACGCCACGCTCGCCAAAGGCGTGCAGGACGTGGCGGACGCGCAGGGCTACACGGTGCTGATGTTCAACACCGACGAGGAGTCGGACAAGGAGCGCCGGGCCTTCGAGACGTTGCGGGGGCACCTGCCGCGCGGGCTGATCGTGGTGCCGACGCCCGCCGCCCACGTCAACCTCGACCTGCTGCCGGACCTCCCCGTGATCGAGCTGGACCGCACGAGTGGCCGGGCGGGTGCCCACACGGTGATGGTGGACAACGAGGCGGGCGCTTACCGGGCGGTGTCGCACCTCGCGGCCCTGGGCCACCGCCGCATCGGGATGGTGGTGGGGCAGCAGGACATCTCCACGGCGGTGGAGCGGCACGCGGGCTACGTGCGGGCGCTCGCGGACGCGGGCCTCCCCTACCGCCCCGACCTCGTGCGGCCCGGCCACCACCGCGAGGCCGACGGGCGGGCGGCGGCGCACACCCTCCTCACCCTGCCGCCCGGTGAGCGGCCCACCGCCCTCTTCGTGGGCAACAACGAGATGACGGTGGGCGCGGTCCTCGCCGCCCGCGACCTCGGCCTGAATCTCCCGCACGACCTCTCCCTCGTGGGCTTCGACGACTCGCGCTGGGCGCAGACGATGACGCCTGCCATCACCGTGGTCGCGCAGCCCGCCTACGACCTCGGCACCCTCGCCTGCCGCACGTTGCTGGACTTGCTGGAGGGCCGCGAGGTGCCGGAGCTGGTCCGGCTGAGCACCACCTTCACCCAGCGGGACTCCACCGCGCCCGTTCCAGCCCACCACTCCCCGGAGGCCGTCGCCGTGCCCGGCCCCTGATTTCGCCCCCTCCCGTCCGCCCCCGGCCCCCGATCGGAAGAGCA
>NZ_JAZHPF010000027.1 GCF_036543075.1 Deinococcus sp. YIM 134068 | reverse complement strand
CGCGCCGCCACTGCCACCAGCGGGCCCCCACCCCCTCCCCCGCGTTATTGTTGGCCGGAACTCACTTCAGGAGGGGAACCCATGACAACCAGCACCAAGCAACCCGTTCGTGTGGCCGTCACCGGCGCTGCCGGGCAGATCGGCTACAGCCTGCTCTTCCGCATCGCCGCCGGAGACATGCTCGGCAAGGACCAGCCCGTGATCCTGCAACTGCTGGAGATCACGCCCGCGCTGAAGGCTCTCAACGGCGTGGTGATGGAGCTGCGCGACTGCGCCTTTCCGCTGCTGACCGACATCGTGACCAGCGACGACCCGAACGTGGCCTTCAAGGACGCGGACTATGCCCTCCTCGTCGGCGCGATGCCCCGCAAGGCCGGGATGGAGCGCGGCGACCTCCTCGGCGCGAACGGCGGCATCTTCAAGCCGCAGGGGCAGGCGCTCAACGCTGTGGCGAGCCGCGACGTGAAGGTTCTCGTGGTGGGCAACCCCGCGAACACGAACGCCCTCATCGCCCAGCAGAACGCGCCCGACCTCGACCCCAGGCAGTTCACGGCGATGGTGCGGCTGGACCACAACCGCGCCATCAGCCAGCTCGCCGAGAAGACCGGACAGCCCGTCAGCGCCATCAAGAACCTCACGATCTGGGGCAACCACTCCTCCACCCAGTACCCCGACCTCTCGCAGACGACGGTGAACGGCCAGCCCGCCCTCGACCTCGTGGACCGCGAGTGGTACGAGACCACCTACATCCCCACCGTTGCCAAGCGCGGCGCGGCGATCATCGAGGCGCGCGGGGCGAGCAGCGCGGCGTCGGCGGCGTCGGCGGCCATCGACCACATGCGCGACTGGGCGCTGGGCACGTCGGAGGGCGAGTGGGTCAGCATGGGCATCCCGTCCGACGGCTCCTACGGCGTGCCGGAAGGCCTGATCTACGGCTTCCCGGTTCGGTGCAGCGGTGGCAAGTACGAGATCGTGCAGGGCCTCTCCGTCTCGGACTTCAGCCGGGGCAGGATGGACGCCACCGCGCAGGAACTCACCGAGGAGCGCGACGAGGTGCGGAAGCTCGGATTGGTGCAGTAAGCGAATACCGCCGAAAGTGGGCCGTCTCCTGGGGAGGGGGCGGCCCCAACTGTTCTCGTCCGCTGGCATCTTCCCCCGCCACGGGCTAGACTGACGGGCTGAACGTGCCGAAAGCAGGCGCAACGACCGGCACCCGCCACGCCCACCGGGCGGTCTTCCTGCGGGGTGCCGATTGAAAGGGGTCTTTACCGTGGCTGAAAAGGACATCGACAAGTTGCTCTCCCTGACCGACAGCAAGTACCGCCTGTCGGTCGTGACGGCGAAGCGGGCGCTGCAACTGCGCTCCGGCGCGCCGAGCGTGTTGCCCGTGGAGCAGCGCGTCCGCACCCGCAACCTCGTCACCCAGGCGATGCGCGAGCTGGCGACCGGGCGGCTCACCGTGGGCACCGAACTCATGGATGAGGGCCGATTCCATCAGGATTACGTGCGGCAGAAGCAGGCGCAGCTTCAGGCGCAGCTCAACGCCGAGCGCGAACGCGAACGCGACTGAGCGCGGGTCAATCGGGGGGGCGGGCCTGTTCGGGGTCCCGTCCCCCTCGCCTTTGGGAGGGAGGCGCGGACTAGATTGGGGTCTATGCTGAGCGCCTTCGCCGTCCTCCTGAGCGTGACCGCCGTGCTGGCCTACCTGAACGAGCGGACGCTGCGGCTCCCGACCACGGTGGGCGTCACGCTGGCGGGGGCGCTGGCGAGCATCGGCCTGATCGCGCTCGACGCGCTGGGGGTGCCCGGCCTGCGCGGCTGGGCGAGCGAGCTGCTGCGAACGCTGAACTTCACCGAATTCGTCCTGAACGGCATTCTCAGCCTCCTGCTCTTCGCCGGTGCGATGGGCCTCAACGCCGGGCAGATGCTGCGGCAGCGGGTCAGCATCCTCACGCTGGCGGTGATCAGCACCCTGGTCAGCACCCTCCTGATCGGGTTCGCGGCCTACGGCGTCTTCGCGCTCGTGGGGCTGGACGTGCCCCTGATGTGGGCGCTGCTCTTCGGTGCCCTGATCAGCCCGACCGACCCCGTGGCCGTGCTGGACCTCCTCAAGCGGGCGCGGGTACCCCCCCGGATCGAGACGCTGATCGCGGGCGAGAGCCTGTTCAACGACGGGGTGGGCGTGGTGATCTTCCTCGTGCTGGCGGGCCTCGCCGGGGTGGGCGACCACCACGCGCCGCCGGGGCTGACGGGTGCCCTGACCCTCTTCGTGCAGGAGGCGCTGGGCGGGATGCTGTTCGGGGCCGCGCTGGGCGTGGTGGGCTACCGGATGCTGCGTTCTATCGAGCAGCACGCGGTCGAGGTGCTCATCACGCTCGCGCTCGTGGTGGGCGGGTACGTGGCCGCCGCCGCGCTGGGCATCAGCGGGCCGCTGGCGATGGTCGTGGCGGGGCTGTTCGTCTCCGCGACGAAGGACCGTGCCTTCGGGGCCGAGACGCGCGCCCACATCGAGGGCTTCTGGGAGACGACCGATCAGGTCCTCAACATCCTGCTCTTCTCCTTTATCGGGCTGGACGTGCTCCTCACCGAGACGACCGGGCCGCAGATCGTCGCCAGCCTTCTCCTCGTCGGGGTGGCCCTCGCCTCCCGCTGGATCAGCGTCGCCCTGCCCTTCGCGCTCGTGCGGGCGCGCGAGGGGTATGGGGCCTACACCGTGCGCCTCCTGACCTGGGGCGGCCTGCGCGGCGGCATCGCCATCAGCCTCGCGCTCAGCCTTCCGGAGAGTCCGTACCGCACCCACATCGTCACGGCGACCTACGTCATCGTCCTGTTCACCATCGCCGTGCAGGGCCTGACCATCATGCCCCTCGTGCGCCGGGCGGTGGAGGCGAGCGGGGAGGCGAGTCCGGGGGAGGGTGCTCCGGCACGGCACTAGACCTCTGCGAAAGCAGGTGCTGGGGGTGGAGAAGGTCAGAGGAAAAAGTGATGGGTGATGAGGGATGAGGAGGGACACGGCCCGGTCGCCCTCTTCCGCTCCTCCTCAAAAGAAGAGAGGCGGTAGGCCACAGCCCCCGCCCCTCGTTGTTGTTGCTGACCGCTGATTGCTGAAAGCTGACCGCTTCCCCCTTACCTCCCCGCCGACGCCGTGACTCCGGTGGTCAAGGCCTCGTGGATGCCCTGCGCGATGCCGAGGGCCACGCGGTCGAGGTAGTTGTCGTCCTTGAGGTTCAGGCCGTCCACTGGATGACTCGTGTACCCGATCTCCACGAGGGCGGCGGGGACGCGGCTGTTCCGCAGCACCGACAGAGAGCGGTTGCCCTTGAGGCCGCGCGAGAACGCGCCCGTCACGTTCACCATGTTCTTCTGCAACAGGCCGGCGAAGCGTCCCGACAGGGAATGGTTGGGGTTCCACCACGTCTCCACGCCGTAGCCGCGCAGGGCGGTCTGGGCCTCCATCGCGTTGACGTGGATGCTCACGAAGAGCTGGGTGCCGGGACTGCCCATCCGGGCGCGGGCTTGCAGGTCGGCAGCCTTGTTGGCGTTCAGGGCGGTGTCCGACTCCCGCGTGAGCACCGCGTCCACCCCCGCCGAGCGCAACAGCCCCTTGACCCGCTGGGCCACGTCGAGCGTCACCACCTTCTCGACGATGGAACCGACCGCGCCGGGGTCCCGCCCCCCGTGGCCGGGGTCGATCACCACACGCGGCTGTGTCAGGCTCGCGCTGAAGGCCAGGATCGCCGTGCCGCGCGTGGCGGGGATGGGCGGCACCGCCGTGAGGACCTTCGCCTGCGGGACGAGCGGCGTCAGGTCCGCCAGCGCCGGGGAGAGGTCCACCGCGAGCCGCGAACGGTCGCTTCCCGCCGCCGGGGGCAGCAACTCCGCCCGCCATCCGCTGCGCGCCGTCAGCGAGGTTCCCGTCAGGAGCGTTACGGCCACGCCCTCCACCGTCGGCTCGAAGCGCCACGCCCGCAGTTCGGGGCTGAGGTTCTGCCCGCCCTGCATCCCCGCCGTCACGCCCGCGAGTTCCAGCCGCAGGCCGATGCCGCCCGGCACCATCCGGTAGCTCGCCCCCGGCGGCAGGTCGAGGACCACCCGCGTGAGGCCGGGGTTCTTCCCCAGACGCGGCGCGGCGAGGCTGGCTCCCGGCTGCACGTTGCCGGGCACCCGTCCCGCCAGCGGGTTGGGCTTCCCGGCCTCCTGACTGGGCAGCGCCGGGGCGGGTGGGGGCAGCGTCCCCTGCGTCTTCACCGTGTCGCCGGGGGGCAGCCCTTCCGGCAGGGAGGCGGGGGGGTCCGCCGGGGCCGCCGCAATCGGGGTGGGTGTTGGCGTCGGAGATGTCGCCGTCGTCGCGGGCGGGGTCAGGGGCGCGTTCAGGGCCGTGCGCGCGTCGGGGGTCGTCGGGGCCACGCTCGTCCGCACCTGCGCCCGCAGCGCCGCGCTCGCCCCGCCCGTCAGCGTCGGCGCGAACTCCACGATCAGCACCCGCGCCCCGTTCGCCACCGTCGTCTCCGAGGCCCGCCAGCCGTCCGTCAGTGACAGCGGGAAGGGCGTGACCAGCGTCACCTGCCCACCTCCCGCCCGGTACTCGCTCACGCTGGCCCCCAGCCGCGCGCTCACGGATGGCAGCACGCGCGCCCCCCGCACGTCGATCCGCAGCCCCCCGAAGGTCGGCGTCAGCAGGTATGTCACCCCCGGCCCGAGGTCGAACACCACGCGGGTCAGGCTCCCGTCGTTGCTCGCGCGGGGCAACCCGAAGGCCGTCGTCGTCGCGCCCGTCAGGTTCAGCGCCGCCGGGGGAGTGGTGGTGGAGAGGGTGGGTGCCGCCTGGGTCGGGGTGCTCGTCGCCGGAGTCTGAGCGCCCGTCGCGGACCGCAGAGAGGGGGTCGTCTGCGTGGGCAGCGCCCGCTGGAAGGGGTCGGTCTGTCCCGCAGCCCACGACCCCGCCACGCCGCACGACAGAAGGGATGAGAGGAAGATGGCCCTCGGCTTCATGGTCCCCCATAGTGAGGGCAAATCTCGTGAGAAGCGCACATTTCACCTCATGAGCGAGGAGATTGTACGCCAAAAGGGAGGGTGCTGACAATCGCTGGGTGAGAAGTCCACGGCAGAGCTTCATGGGAGAGAAGCCGGAGAAGGACGCCGGAGCATCCTCTCCAAGCCCGTCAACCTCACACGTCACCCTCGAAACCCCACCTCGGTTCTATCCTCTGGGCATGACCGCCGCCGAGACTCCTGCTCCCCATATCCATCTGCCGGACGGCTCCTGCTGCGGTCCCAGGAAGTTCGCGCACCTGCACCAGCACACGCAGTACAGCCTGCTCGACGGCGCGGCGAAGCTCAAGGACCTCCTGAAGTGGGTCAAGGAGGTCACGCCGACCGACCCGGCCTGCGCGATGACCGACCACGGCAACATGCACGGGGCCGTCCACTTCTACAACTACGCGACGGGCATGGGCGTCAAACCGATCCTGGGCTACGAGGCCTACGTCGTCCCCGGCCACGGCACCCGGCGCGACAAGAAGCCCGGCGTGAGCGGTGAGAAGGGCATCTTCCACCTCACGCTGCTCGCCCGCGACTTCGAGGGCTACCAGAACCTCTGCCGCCTGAGTTCGCGCGGCTACACCGAGGGCTATTACTACAAGCCCCGCATCGACCACGAGCTGCTTCAGGAGCACCACAAAGGGGTCATCGCCTTCTCCGGCTGCCTCGGCTCGGAGGTGCAGCAGCTCCTGTTGCAGGGGCGCGAGGACGAGGCGAAGCAGCGGTTGCTGTGGTACCGCGACCTGTTCGGCGAGAACTACTTCATCGAGATTCAGGACCACGGGCTGACCGAGCAGCGCAAGAACAACCCCATCCTCAAGGCGTGGGCGCAGGAACTCGGCATCGGCATGGTGGCGACGAACGACGGTCACTATGTCAAGAAGACGGACGCCACCGCCCACGAGACGCTGCTCGCCATCCAGACGAAGGCCACCCTCGCCGACGAGAACCGCTTCAAGTTCCCCTGCGAGGAGTTCTATGTGAAGGGCCTGGACGAGATGCAGAAAGCCCTGCCTGTGTCCGAGTGGGGCGAGGAGCCGTTCGACAACACGGCACGCATCGCCGAGATGTGCAACGTCGAACTCCCGGTGGGGAAGAAGCGCAAGTACCAGATGCCCGCCCTGCCCATCCCCGAGGGCCGCACGATGGCCGAGGAACTGCGGGTGCAGACATACCGGGGCACGGTGAAGCGGTATCCGGCGCACGCGACGGAGGGGCTGCTGCGCGACTATGCCCAGCGGTCGCTGGAGGCGCTGGGGGCGGAGGATAAAAAGCGCGTCCTCGCCCGCGTGAGGGGTTGCGACGCCAAGACTTGCGACCTCGAAACGTTGTTTACGCTGCTTGCCTTCATGGGGTCGGAGTGGGAGAAGCGCGGCAAGGACGCGGGGGAGAAGTACACGAAGTACCCAGCGTTGGAAGTGATGGAGGCGGAGGCTGAGGCGGGCCAGCTTCCCGCCTACGCCCACGAGGACTGCCGCCGCGCCAGTCAGAAGGACAGCGACACGGCCATCGAACTCGACCCGGAGGACGGGGGAGAGGAGACGACGAAGGCGCACCACCTCCACGCCCTCGTCATCCTGCGCCGCGCCGAGTACGAGCTGTCGGTCATCAACAACATGGGCTTCCCCGACTACTTCCTGATCGTCGCCGATTACATCAACTGGGCGAAGGATCAGGGCATCTCGGTCGGGCCAGGGCGTGGGTCGGGCGCGGGGTCGCTCGTCGCCTACGCCATCCGCATCACCAACCTCGACCCGCTGGAGTTCGAGCTGCTGTTCGAACGCTTCCTCAATCCCGACCGCATCTCCATGCCCGACTTCGACATCGACTTCAACGATGCCCGGCGCGGCGAGGTCATCGGGTACGTCCAGCAGAAGTACGGGGACGACAAGGTGGCCCAGATTGCCACCTTCGGGACGATGGCAAGCAAGGCGTGTCTCAAGGACGTGGCGCGTGTAATGGGCCTGGAGTACGCCAAAGTTGATAAGGTCTCCAAACTTATCCCTATCAAGTTCGGCAAGTCGTACTCGCTGGAGCAGGCACGTGACGCGGTGCCGGATATTCAGCAGATGCTCGAAGAGGACGCGCAGCTCAGGGAGGCCTACGAGTTCGCCCTGAAGCTGGAGGGTCTGACCCGCCACGCCTCCGTCCACGCGGCGGGCGTCGTGATCGGTCGGGACCAGCTCACCGACCTCGTGCCCGTGATGCGCGACACGTCGGGCGAGGGCATGGTCTGTCAGTACGACATGAAGGCCGTGGAGGACATCGGCCTGATCAAGATGGACTTCCTGGGGCTGCGAACCCTGTCCTTCCTCGACGAGGCGAAACGAATCATGCGCGAGTCGAAAAGTATCGACATCGACTTCGACGCGATCCCCTTCGACGACGCCAGAACCTACGAGCTGATGAGCCGGGGCGACACGAAGGGCGTCTTCCAGCTTGAGGGCGCGGGCATTGCCGACGCCTCCCGCCGCCTCAAGCCCCGCCGCCTCGCCGACATCATCGCCCTCTCGGCGCTCTACCGCCCCGGCCCGATGGAGAACATCCCCACCTACGTCCGCCGCCACCACGGGGTCGAGGAGGTGGATTACGTCAAGGACGGCTTTCCCGCCTCCGCACAGTGGTTGGAGAAGATTCTGGCCGAGACGTACGGCATCCCCGTCTATCAGGAACAGATCATGCAGATCGCTTCGGAGGTCGCGGGATTCTCGCTCGGCGGCGCAGATTTGCTTCGTCGCGCGATGGGCAAGAAGGACGCTGAGGAGATGAAGCGTCAGCGGCAAATCTTTGTTGATGGGGCAGAGAAGAATGGCGTTCCAAAAGAAGAAGGTGATAAGTTATTCGATTTGTTGGATGCTTTTGCTAATTACGGATTCAATAAGAGTCACAGCGCCGCATATGGAGTCATTACTTATCAAACCGCCTGGCTCAAAGCCAATTACCCCGTCGAATTCATGGCGTCTCTTCTCACCGTCGAGCGCCGCGATTCCGACAAGGTGGCCGAGTACGTCAGTGACGCCCGGAAGATGGACGTGCGCGTGCTGCCGCCCGACATCAACCGTTCCGCCGCCGACTTCGCGGTGCAGGGCGAGGAAATTCTGTTCGGGCTGTACGCGATCAAGGGGCTGGGTGAGGCCGCCGTGCAAAGGATTCTGGATGAGCGCCAGCGGGCCGGGGAGTTCCGGTCGCTCGCCGACTTCTGCTCCCGGCTCGGCAACAAGGTCTGCAACCGCAAGGCGATGGAAAGCCTGATCAAGTCCGGGGCCTTCGACCACTTCGGGGAACGCAGGCAACTCACCGAGAGCCTGGAAGACTCCCTGACCTGGGCGCAGGGGGCCGCCGCGATGGCGAACAGCGGTATGGACGCCCTCTTCGGCATGAGCGAGACGGCACCCGAGCCGAAGCTCCGCACGGGAATTGACCCCTACACCGACCTCCAGCGCCTCGCCATCGAGAAGGAGTCGCTGGGCCTCTATATCTCCGGGCACCCGCTGGAGCAGCACGAGGGACTGCGTGAGGCCGCCAGTTGCCGCATCTCCGACCTCGACGCCTGGTTCACCACCCAGAACGTCGCGCCCGGCAAGCGGGTGAAGGTCGTCCTCGCGGGCATGATCGAGAGCGTGGTCAAGAAGCCCACGAAGTCGGGCGGCATGATGGCCCGCTTCATCCTCGCCGACGAGTCGGGGCAGACAGAACTCGTCGCCTTCTCCCGCGCCTACGACCGCATTCAGGAGAAGCTGGTCAACGACACGCCCGCCCTCGTCATCGTCGAACTCGAATCGGAGGACGGCGGCCTGCGCGCCATCGCCGAGGAGGTCGTGGGCGTCGAGCAACTGGCCGAGGTCCCGAAGGTCATGTACGTGACCATCGACCTGGAGACCGCCAGCCCCGACGCCGTGGGCGAGTTTCAGAGCGTGCTGGACGAACACGCGGGCACCATGCCCACCTACCTGCGGCTGGAGACGCCCGAGCAGTTCGTCCTCTACCAGCTCGATCACAACATGGGCAGCCCCGAGGCCATCCGCGCCCTGAATACCACGTTCCCGTGGGCTGACGCCTACCTCGCCTACGACCAGGGCACCATCCTCAGCCGCTTCGCGCCCAAGCCGCCCGCGTGGGTGAATAAGCAGGGGGGACGGGGGATGCAGGCTTGAATGAGGCCTCCACATTGAGTGACGAGGCGAGCATGTACCGCCAAGCCTTGCTCAGCGCTCTGATTACATCTTCAGAGGTTGTGGCTTGGGCTGACCGTCAAATCCCGCGTCTTGATGTGCTTCCTGATGCCCTGGTGGATGTTAGTTTGTCTGGTGGTGACACCAATAAGCTCTCGATTGCCTTGGGCGAGTTAGGGGCACGAAAACTGAGCGAGACTGCGTTCCGGCTCTATGCAATGCATCTGCTTTCGCTTCTGCGAGATGATCCCGCTAGCCTGTCTTCTGTTACTGGGGCTTTGTATCGTCTCGCGTGGACCAAGGAAGCGCCGGAGAACATTGGCGACAAGATTTGTGGATTTGATGACGAATTGCACCTTGCTCGGGAGCTGATCTACGGCTCTTTAGAGGAAGTGGAAGCTGACGTGCGGAAATTCCTGCAAAGCTGGGCCATCCCAACTGCTCTTTAATTACAACCCCAGATGCCCCCGCACCCGCTCGTCCAGTTCTCTGATCAGATGGGCAGGAAGACGGCCTTACTCCTTCGTTACCCAATCTTCCACTTTTAGACCCTCGATCCTCCTAAACTCGCTTAAATTATTGGTGACAAGTATGGCTTTAAGAGCTATAGCGTGTCCGGCAATCAATTGATCGTAGGGACCAATAGGTTTTCCTGTGGACGCCAAGCCGGCCCGCACTTCGGCAGCTTTCTCGGCGGCACTGTCCTCAAAGGGGAAGACATGCAGTCCAGAAATGAAATTACCGAGGCGCTTGGCATTGGTGGACTGTCGAGAACTGCGCCACACACCAAACCACAACTCGTGCAGCGTGACGCTGGAGATGGCAAGCGTATGACCCTCCTCCGTCACCTCGACCATTCGCCCCCGTACCTGTTTCGGTTCCTCGTTCATGATGAAAACACAGGTGTTGGTGTCGAGGAGATACAGCCTGGGGAGACTCACAGGATAGGTTCCCGCTCCTGTTGCTCGGTGGGCTGTTCGCGCTCAATCGGCCCCTCGATGGATGCGAGAGCGTCGAAAATTGCGCCCCCATCCTGCTTCTTGATAGGCGTGATAACCAATTCGCGACCACGGCGAATAATTTCCACCTCACCGTAGGGCAAAGCGAACTCCTGCGGAATGCGGACGGCTTGGCTATTTCCACTCTTAAAAACCTTGCTCCTGGTCACGACCGACCTCCTGTGTAGATACAGTATACACAGTAAAGCGTGCGCTCCAGCCCGCGCCTTTCTCTTACCCCTCCGCCCCACCCCCCAGCGGGTTCCTCCCCAGCAGCGCCACCACCACCGCCGTCACCCCGACGCCGCCGATCAGCACCTTCTGAATCGGCGTGGCGTATGCGAAGGCGAAGGCCGCCACAAACACCCCGACGAAGCCCATCACGAGGCGTTCCTCGGGTTTCATCTGCCCCTGTGTCGTCATGGCTGCATTGGACGCCCGGCTCAGCAGGCCAATCCCGCGCCCCCTCACTGTATGGGGGCCAGCTCAAGGCGAGGGGCTGAACCTTTCCGGCTTACGCGTACTGCCGGGTCATCATCATGATCTTGAGTTCGTGGGGACTGGTGGCCGACTGCATGGCGTCCTCCTCCGTCATCTTGCCCTCGGTGACGAGTTCGGCGAGGTGCTGGTCGAAGGTGTGCATTCCGCGCGCCCCGCCTTCCAGAAGGGCCTGCTTCACCTCCTCCATCCGGTCCACGTCCTTGATGCACTCACGGACGGTGGGGGTGCCCAGCAGGATTTCCATGCCCAGTACGCGCCCGCCGCCCGCGCGGGGCAGGAGGCGCTGGCTGACGATGCCGACGATACTCTCGGAGAGGCCGAGGCGAATCTGGTCGCGCTCGTGCGGGGCGAAGAAGTCGATGATGCGGTTGACGGTCCGCACGGCGTCCTGCGTGTGCAGGGTGGAGAAGACGAGGTGCCCGGTCTGCGCGGCGGAGAGGGCGGCCTCCACGGTCTCCTTGTCGCGCATCTCGCCGATCAGGATCACGTCGGGGTCCTGGCGCATCGACGCCCGTAGCCCGGCGGAAAAGCTCATGGTGTCAGTGCCGAGTTCGCGCTGGGAGATCAGGGCCGTCTTGTCGCGGTGGACGACCTCGATGGGGTCCTCCAGCGTCACGATATTTACCGGGCTGGTCGCGTTGATGTAGTCGATGATGGAGGCGAGCGTGGTCGTCTTGCCCGAGCCGGTCGGCCCCGTCACGAGGATCAGGCCGCGCTCGTGGGCGGCGAGGGCCTCGAAGGTGGACTCCGGGAGGCCGAGGTCCTTGAAGGAGGGGATGGGCTTGTCCTCGATCACGCGCATGATCAGGCCCACCGAGCCGCGCTGGTAGTAGGCGTTCACGCGAAAGCGGGCGAGACCCGGCACCCCATAGGCGAAGTCGGCCTCGCGCCTCGCCACGAACTCCTCCCACATGCCGGGTCGGGGCATCATCTCGCGGGCGAACAGCTCCACATGCTCGGGCGTCAGCCGCGCCTCACCGAACCGTTGAATCGAGCCGTTCACACGTCCCGCCGGGGCCGTCCCCGCCCGCAGGTGAATATCGCTGGCTCCCCCCTTCACCATGACCTGCAAAAGACCATTCAGAACGCTCACCCCGCGAAGGTACGCTGGGGGGTCTTACACTTTTATGCGGCGTTCATGTGAGAGCAGGCCGGGCGTCAGACGACGCGCAGGTGGTCCACGTCCCCCACCAATCCCAGGTCCTGCAATCTCCGGGCGATCAGCGAGCGGTGGCACGTGCCGGGGTCCGCCTCGTAGCACAGCAGGCAGGCGCGGTGGGCGGTGGCGAGGGTGCCGAGTTCGTCCAGCGCCTCCCCCTGCGTGGCGAGGTGGGCGTGATACCCGCGCGTCAACACGCCGAAGTCGTGGCCCAGGCGGTACTCCTTGCGGAGGCTGGGCGGCGTGCCCAGGGCGCGCAGGTGGCGGTACTCGATGCCGCGCTCCCGCAGGGCGTCCGTCAGTGCCGTCTTGCTGTAGCCCCGGCGTCGGCTCTGCGCCCGCTCGCGGGTGTCCACGAGCAGGGTGACGCCCCTCTCGGTCAGCGTGTCGAGAAAGGCGTCCAGATCGGCGTTCTCGTAGCCGATGGTCAGGAGGGTGGGTGGGGTCATCCTGGGGCTAGCCCTCCTTCGCCCCCCGCAGGCGTCGGCTCTCTAAATCGGCGTGCTGGGTGAGGTAGCGCAGCCAGCCCTTCGGGGTGAGCGGCCCCAGCCCGTTGTGTTCGACGGTCGTGCCCTCGGTCGGGGGCGCGGCGTGGAGTTGCCGGGCGAGGTCCACCGTCTGAGAGCGGGTCTGGGAGAGGAGGTCACGCAGCTCGCGCAGACTCGTTCTCTCGGGCGGCCTGTAGGCGTGGTTCTCGTCACGCTCGAAGTCGCGCTGGCCGAGCGCCACGCGCAGGCGGTTTTGCCCCCACCGCTCAATGGCGATGATGTGACTCAGGGTGGCCCGGTTCGCCTCGGTGTCGGCGGCGCGGGCGGCCCGCTGGGCGAGGAAGACGCCGCCGCGCTCCAGGCTCTGGCCGAGATCGGTGTAGCTCGCGCGGGCGGCGGGGCGCTCGAAGACCTGCGCGACGAGAAAGTCCTTGACCTCCTCCTTGCGGCCCCGCGCCACGAACGCGGCCCCGGCGGCGACGCCGACGCTGGCGACCGTCACGACGGCGGGAACGAA
This sequence comes from Deinococcus sp. YIM 134068, assembly GCF_036543075.1. Taxonomy (NCBI): domain Bacteria; kingdom Thermotogati; phylum Deinococcota; class Deinococci; order Deinococcales; family Deinococcaceae; genus Deinococcus; species Deinococcus lichenicola. Next base: position 30,189 of record NZ_JAZHPF010000027.1, on the reverse strand, counting down.
CACCTTGCTGCGTTTGGTCATGCCCCCAGTGTACGGGCCGGGCGGAGAACGTCAGTCCCGCTCGCTGGAAACGCGGGGCCGCTCCTCGCCCGCCGCGACGCTCTGCCTCTCCGGTCCCTCCTGCGGGTCGGGCCTGCGCGTCTGGTTGGGCGTCGGGTCGGGGAATTGCGGGTTGGCCTTGCGCCCGGCGTCGTGGGGGTACACGCGGGCGTCCACGTCGTACTCCTGCGGGGAGCGCAGTTTGAGGCGCGTCACCTTCGCGGGCAGGCCCATCGCTATGCCGTGCGGGGGAATGTCGCCGCGCAGCAGGGCGTGGGTGGCGAGCATGGCGTCGTCGCTGACCACGCTGCCCGCCAGAATCGTCGAGTGGTAGGTGATGCGCGCCCCGCGCCCGATCACCGTGCGGCGCAGGGTCACGTCCGGCCCGTCGAGGACCGAGTGCGTGTGGCTGTAGATGTTCACGTAGTCGCTCACCGAGGCGTTGTCGTGCAGCTCGATGCCGCCGATGTCGTCGAGGAAAACGTAGCGGTGGACGACCACATCGTCCCCCACCTCCATGTTGTACCCGACCGAGAACTCCACGTTCTGCCAGCACTTGAAGTTGCGCCCGACCCGCCGGAAGATTCGTTCGGCGAGGAGACGCCGGATGGGAATGCCCGTTACCGGGTTCTGCCCCATCGGCGTGAGGTCGAGGTTCTTCCACAGCCACAGCAGCGGCTTGACCGGGGCGAACCGCTCGGGGTCGGTCGCCATGTAGTACTCGGCCTCGAAGGTCACGTTCCGCGCGTCGAGGTTCAGCGCCGCGATGGGCGCGTCGGCAAGGAGCTGCCCGTAGGTGCGCCCGTACATCGCCTCCGCGAGCACGTCCCGCGCGAGCACGTTGCGGTCGGTCGCCGGGTCCGCGAGGCGGGCCTCCAGGTCACGCAGAAAGTCGCCAAACGCGGCCTGCGCGTCCCCATCGATGCTCACCGGCTTCAGCCACGTCACGCCCGCCACTGTAGCGCGGCCCCGCCGCCCACCATAGAGTTTAAAGCAGTTTTCAAACGAGTCTGGACCTCCGACCCTCCGGCGTGGGGAGAAATGCCCGTCCTGACGCGGGAACGGCGGTGGGATGGACCCTAGACAGGCGAGGGCTGCTCCTCCACATCCAGCACCCGCACCTCGTACCCGAGCGCCCGCGCCGTCTCCAGCGTGGCGGGCAACACGTCCGCGCCGGGGAGGGCCAGCAGCTCCAGCTCGCGCACGTCCCGCCGCCGCAGCTCGGCGTCCAACCCCGTGCCCGCGAAGGCGTCCGGCGGCGTGGCCCGCAGCGGCAGGTCGCCCGCCTCCGCCCGGAAGTCGGGGTGGTGGACCCACCCGCGCGAGAAGGTCGCGCCCGGCGTTCCCTCCGCCCCGTCCCACTGCACGTGGACGACCAGGTGGCTCGCCGCCCGCGCCGAGAGCACCCGCCGCTGCCAGCGTTGCGAGACACGCCCCTCGTCGGGGTGGCCCTCCAGGTGGTGCCGCTGGGCGGTGAGCAGGACGAGCGCCACGGGCGAGGGGGTCATATCGGGGATCATACCGGGGCGGCGCTCTCCCCCAATCGGGCGACGATGCCCTTGGCAGGAGAACTCCCCAGCCACAGCTCCACCCCGTCCACCTCTCTACCCCGTAACGGCGTTGCAGCGTTCTCCAGCCCCGGAACGAGAGGCTGGGGCGGCTGTGCCTCCAGATGAGGCGGTAAGAGAGGGAGACCACGCCGAGGAAGAAGGCCCAGCCCAGGACGGCGGTGAGGAGATCGAGCGGGAAGGCCACGGCGAGGGCCTGGAGTCACCCTTAGATGGTCACGACGCCTGCCCCTGCCCCGGCATCGTCATGATGCTCGCCCCGGCATCCACGTACATGGTCTGCCCGGTGACGCCGCTGCCGAGGTCGCTGAGCAGGAAGAGGGCGAGTTTGCCGACCTCCTCGGGGGTGGCGTGGCGACCCAGGGCGGCGCGGCGTCCGGCCTCGTCGTACAGGTTGCCGAAGCCGGGAATCGAGCGGGCGGCCACCGTCCGCATCGCCCCGGCGCTGATGGTGTTGACACGCACGCCCGATGGGCCGAGGTCGGCGGCGAGGTAACGGGTGGCGGCCTCCAGGGCGGCCTTCGCCACAGCCATCACGTTGTACTTGGGCACGACCTGTTGCGAGGCGTGGTAGGTCAGGCTGATGATGCTCGCGCCGTCCCTGAGCAGCGGCTCGGCGTGGCGGGTGGTGGAGACGAGCGTGTAGGCGCTGACGTTCAGGGCCGTGTTCCAGTCCTCGGGGGTCGTGTCCACGAAGCGGCCCTCCATCGCCGCTCTGGGCGCGAAGGCGATGGAGTGAACGAGGATGTCCAGCCCGCCGAACTCCTCCCGGACGCGGGCGAACAGCGCCGTCAGGTCCTCCTCGCTCGTCGCGTCGGCCTGCTGGGACCACACGCCCTCCCGGCCTGCGAGGAGCTTGTCGAGTTCGGTTTTGAGCCGCTCGCCCTGATAGGAAAAGCTCACCCGGCACCCCGCCGCGAGCAGTTGCTCCGCGATGGCCCAGCCGAGGCTGCGCGCGTTGGCGACCCCCATCACGAGGGCGGTCTTGCCGGACAGGTCCACGGAAACGGTCATGGGCGTGACTGTAGCAACCCGCCGGGGTCGGGCGTTGGAGCGGGTGCAAGCGGGTGGGGGAGAGTGACGTGGTGGAGCGTGTTTTGTGAGGTCGTCCTGGAGGGTCCGGCAGGACGGGTGACTGGGTTTCTTCCCACGTTGTGACCCTTGAAAGAGACCATCCCACATGTACTTTTTCTCCCTCCCTCCTTGTGGGGGAGGGTCGGGGAGGGGGTGACGAGCACCGCTCGTCCTCCTGCCAGACGGCAAAAACCAGCTTTCCGTCCAAGCTGTAACTCACATCGAGCGTTTGGAGGGGAGGCCGAGTGAGATGTGGCAAGTGCAGTGCAGCTCGCCCGACCAAACATCACCCAAGTCAACGTCCCCAAACCACCCCCTCGCCCCAAGCGTGCCCAACCCTCCGCCTCCTGCTGAAAAGACAGTCAGACTTCGGTGAGACATGCGAACCGATACTGACTCCCTGATGCTCCTGCGTTCCCCCCTCCTGCCCGTGCCGCACGCGTTCACGACGCGCGCCGGTGGCGTGTCGGTGGGGGCCTACGGTGCCCCGGCGGGTGGGGGCCTCAATCTGGATGACCGGGAGGACAACCCGGAGGTCGTCGCCGAGAACCGCCGCCGCCTGAGCACGGCCCTCGGCTTCGACCCGGCGCGGGTGGCCCGCCTGAATCAGGTCCACGGCACCGACGTTCGGGAGGCCCGGCCCGGCGTGCAGGAGGGCGACGCGCTGGTGACAACCGAGCCAGGATTGCTGCTCGCCATCGGGACGGCGGACTGCTACCCGGTCCTCCTCGCGGACGAGGCGGCGAGCGTGGTCGGCGCGGCGCACGCGGGCTGGCGCGGCACGCTGGGGCGGATTGCGGCACGGACCGTGGAGGCGATGGTGGCGCGCGGGGCACGGGCCGAGCGGATCAGGGCCGCCGTCGGCCCCGGCATCTGCGGCGAGCAGTATCCGGTGGGGGAGGACGTGGCGAGGCAGTTCCGGGAGGCCGGGCTGGACGAGCATGTGCTGGAGATCGGGGGTGCCCTTCACCTCGACCTCGCGGGGGCGAACCGGGCCGTGTTGCTCGCGGCGGGCCTCCTCCCCGAGAACGTGTGGGTGAGCGGGCGGTGCTCCACCGAACCCGACTTCTACTCCTACCGCCGCGACGCGGGCCGCACGGGGCGGATGTGGGCCGTGATCGGTCTCACCGGGACGGGGGGTGCGGCGTGAGCCTCCCCACCTCCCGCAGCCTGTTGCGTCCGCGCGACGTGCTCGACCACATCCACGACATCACGCCGGACTTTCTCGGCGAGCGCGGGCTGCACGGCCTCCTGCTCGACCTCGACAACACCCTGATCCCCTACGGCAGCTACGAGGAGCGGGCCGACGTGATGCGCTGGGTCGCCAACCTGCGGCGGGTGGGCGTGCGGCTGTACCTGCTGAGCAACGCGACGGGGAAGCGTGCCCGTTTCTGGCTCGACAAGCTCGGCTTCGAGGGGGTGGGGATGGCGGGCAAGCCCAACCCGCGCGCCTTCCGGCGGGCGCTGGGCGAACTGGGGCTGCCCGCGCGGCAGGTCGGGATGGTGGGCGATCAGCTCTTCACCGACGTGCTGGGCGGGAACCTGGCGGGGATGCACACCATCCTGGTGCGGCCCCTGGCGGTGAACGCCCTGCCCCACACCCGCGTGACCCGCAAGCTCGAACGGGCGGTCCTCAAACGCTACGGCCACGACTGGCGGCCCTCGGTGCCCCCCACCCTTCCCGCCCCCCCCATCCCCGACCGGCTGAACCCGCACGACAAGACGCACGACGACACGGAGGACAACGACAGTGGCACTCTCGATAGGTGATCGGCGCCTGGGCGCGATCCTGCTGGAGCAGGGGTACGTGAGCGACGTGGACCTGCAAAAGGCGCTCGTGCGCCACGCGGAGGTCGGTGGACGCCTCGGCGACATCCTGATCGACTCGGGCATCGTGGGCGAGAAGCGCATGGCCCGCGCCATCGAGGAGGCGCTCGGCATCCCGCTGGTGGACCTGCTCGTGGTCACGCCCGAACCGGAGGCGGTGGCGGCGGTGAACGCGGCGACGGCCCAGGCGATGCAGGCCTTCCCCTTCGCGCGGGACGGCGACACCCTGCGCGTGGCGTTCGTGGACCCGCTGTCCAGCGTGGCCGTGGAGACCCTGGAGGACGACAGTGGGCTGGACATCGAGCCGTACCAGGCGATGCGCGACCAGATTCTGTGGTCCATCGCCACCCACTACCCGGAGCTGAACCTCACGGTGGCGGCCCCCGCCGACGCGCGGGGCGGGGGCGGGCAGCTCGGGCAGCGGCTGATCGCGCGGGGCCTGCTCACCGGGGCGCAACTCGGGGTGGCGCTCGACGTGCAGCAGCAGACGGGCGAGCTGCTGGGCGCTGCCCTCGTCTCGCAGGGCATCCTCACGGACGATCAGCTCTACGAGGTGCTCGCCGAGCAGGCCGGGGCGACCTTCGTGCGCGACCCGCGCGACTTCCACCCGTCCGAGGACGTGCTGGGCGGAATGCTGCGCGCCGACGCCCTGCGGCTTCAGGCCGTGGCCGTGGACGAGAACGATCAGGGCATCATCGTCGTGGCGAGCGACCCGCGCCGCCGGGGCGACCTCGAGACGCTGCTGGGGCGTCCGGTGCAGCTCGTCCTCGCCAAACCGCGCGACGTGGAGGGATTGGTCGAACGCTTCTACCCCCAGCGGGGCCGCCTCGGTGAGCAGATGGTCCAGCAGGGCAGCCTGTCGCGCGCCCAGCTCCGCGAGGCCCTCCAGGTGCAGGCGCGCGGGGGCAAGGTCAAGCCGCTCGGGGAGGTCATCATCGAGATGGGCTTCGCGGGGGCCGACGAGATCGAGTCCGCCCTGCAAAAGCAGAACTCGGGCGGGGGACGGCTGGAGGACACCCTCGTCCAGTCGGGCAAGCTCAGCCCCGAGATGCTCGCCCGCTCGCTCGCCGCGCAGCTCGGCTACGAGTACCTCGATCCCGTCCAGAACCCGCCCGACGCGAAGGTGGCCCTGATGATCCCCGAGGCGACGGCGCGGCGCTACCTCGTCGTGCCCGTGCGGATTCAGGGCGAATCTCTCGTCATCGCCATGAAGGACCCCCGCAACGTCTTCGCCCTGGACGACCTCAAGCTCATCACGGGCCGCGAGATCGTCCCGGCGGTGATGGCGGAAAAGGACATCGTTCGCCTCATCGAGCGGTACTTCGGCAGCCAGGACATGGCGAACCTCAACCAGCGCCTCGTCGCCGAGAGCAAGAGTCGCGAGGCGAAAAAGCAGGACGACGTGGAGGCCTCCGCGCTCGACGACAACGCCGTCGTCCGGGTGGTGGACAACCTGATCCGCGAGGCGGCCCTGCAGGAGGCGTCGGACATCCACATCGAGCCGACCGAGACCTCGCTGCGGGTGCGCTACCGCATCGACGGCGTGCTGCGCGAGCAGAACGAGCTGCCCCGTGGCAGCGCCCAGAGCATCCTCGCCCGCATCAAGATCATGGGCAACCTCGACATCGCCGAGCGGCGCATTCCGCAGGACGGGCGCGTGCGCTTCCGCAAGGGCAGCATCGACATCGACCTGCGTCTGTCCACCCTGCCCACCGTGTACGGCGAGAAGGCCGTGATGAGGTTGCTGCAAAAGGCCAGCAACATCCCGGAAGTCGGGCAGCTCGGCTTCTCCGAACACAACTTCCAGCGGTATCTGGACGTGATCGAGAAGCCCAACGGCATCTTCCTCGTCACCGGACCGACGGGTTCGGGCAAGTCGTTCACCTCGTTCTCGACCCTCAAGCGCATCGCCCGCCCCGAGAAGAACACGACGACCATCGAGGACCCCATCGAGTACGAGATTCCGGGCATCGTGCAGTCTCAGGTGAACACGGCGGCGGGCATGACCTTCGCGCGGGCGCTGCGGGCCTTCCTCCGGCAGGACCCCGACATCATCTTCGTGGGCGAGGTCCGCGACGCCGAGACCGCCAAGATCGCCACCGAGGCCGCCCTGACCGGCCACCTCGTGCTGGCGACCCTGCACACCAACGACGCGCCCGGCGCGATCACCCGTCTGGAGGAGATGGGCGTGGAGCATTTCAACATCGCCGCCGCTGTGGTGGGCGTGCTCGCCCAGCGCCTCGTGCGCCGGGTGTGCGGCGAGTGCAAGCAGCCCACGAACGCCGACCCCGACGTGCTGCGCCGCCTGCGCCTGACCGAGGCCCAGGTGGCGGGTGCCCAGCTCATGCGCGGCTCGGGCTGCCCCCGCTGCGGCGGCACCGGCTACAAGGGCCGCATGGGCATCCACGAACTGATGGTGATCGACGACCCCCTGCGCCGCGCCATCGGGGCGGGCAAGACCGCCGCCGAGGTGCGCGACGTGGCCCTGAACGAGAGCGACATGCGGACCCTGCGCCACGACGGCATCGAAAAGGCCTTGCAGGGCCTGACGACGCTGGAGGAAGTGCTGGCGGTCACGAGCAACTAGCGGCGAGCGACCAGCCGCCAGCTCCCAGCGTCCAGCCCCTCCTTCTTTTCCCACTGACCACTGACCACTCACCACACCCCACATCCCACACCCCGAGGTTCCCCATGACCACTTCCCCCGCCGACATCACCGACATCCTGCGCGTGGCCGCCGAGAAGGGCGCGTCCGACGTGATCCTGACCGTGGGGATGCCGCCGCAGTTCAAGCTTCAGGGCGTGTACGACCCGCAGGGCTTTTCCGAACTCGTGGCGACGCAGACGCGCAAGCTGATGTACTCCATGATGAACGAGAAGCAGCAGCGCACCTTCGAGGAAAAGCGCGAGCTGGACTTCTCCTTCGCGCTGGGCGACAAGGCCCGCTTCCGCGTGAACGCCTTCATGCAGCGCGGCAACGTGGGCGGAGTGCTGCGCCTCATCCCCACGCGCATCAAGACGGCGCAGGAGATGGGGCTGCCGCAGAACATCGTGGAACTCGCCGAGTCGCCGCGCGGCCTCGTCCTCGTGACCGGGCCGACGGGCAGCGGCAAGAGCACCACGCTCGCCGCCATGATCGACCATATCAACCAGACCAAGCGGCTGCACATCGTGACCATCGAGGACCCCATCGAGTTCATGCACCCGCACAAGCAGAGCATCGTCAACCAGCGCGAGGTCGGGGCCGACACCATGAGCTTCAACGCCGCCCTGCGCGCCGCGCTGCGTCAGGCCCCCGACGTGATCCTCGTGGGCGAGATGCGCGACTACGAGACGATCAAGGCCGCCGTGACCGCCGCCGAGACCGGCCACCTCGTCATGGGCACCCTGCACACCAACTCCGCGCCCGAGAGCATCGACCGCATCGTGGACGTGTTCCCGGAGGAGCAGCAGGAGCAGATTCGCGTCCAGCTCGCCAACAACCTCGTTGCCGTGATGACCCAGCAGCTCCTTCCCAAAGCCGACGGCTCGGGCCGCGTCCTCGCCTACGAACTCCTGATCGCCAACCCCGCCGTCCGCGCCCTGATCCGCGAGGGCAAGACCTTCCAGATCGTCTCGACGATGCAGACGGGTGCCCGCGAGGGCATGGTCACGATGGACGCCTTTCTCGCCAACCTCTACCGCCGCCGCGTCATCTCCTACGACACGGGCGTGGAGCGGGCCGTGGACCCCAAGGAATTCGCCCGCCTCGCCAACGACGCCACCACCAGTACCGGGGCCGCCGGGAGCTACAGCCCACCCGCCGGAGGGGGGGCCGCCTCCCCCACGGCGGGCCGCGCCCCGGCCAATCCCACCCTATCGGGTACCGGGGCGGGCCGCACAACCACCGACACGGCCTTCGGGAACACGAGCGCGGGCAAGCCGTACGGGCGGGGGTGAGGGCGGGGGAGTCGCCAGTCGCCAGCTTCCAGTCGCCAGAAAGAGCGGTGGTCGTGGCGCTGTACGGGCGGTTCCTCACGCACCATCACCACTCACTCCTCCCCACTCACCGCAGGTTCCCCACCTCCACCGTTGCCGTCAGCTCCCCGCTCGCGGCGGCGGTGACGATGAGTGCCCCCGGCGTGACGTTCAGGGCTGAGAGCCGCAGGGGACCGACCGTGCCCGCGAGCCTCACGCCCGGCGTAGGAGCGAAGGGCAGCCGGGATTGCACCTGCCCCCGCGCCTTCGCCAGAGGTTCGGTCAGGTCGAAGCGGGCGGCGCGGGTGAGGTACGCCTGTGCCCGCGCGTCTGCCAGCCAACCGATCACGCGCCCGGTCAGCCCCTCGCGGCGGGTGGTGACGGTCACGCCGCCGAGGGTGACGACGCGGCCCGAGGCGTCCAGCTTGGGCGTGCCCGTCACGTCGGCGGTCGCCCGGACCTTGAGGCCCAGCGGCCCGCTCACAAGGACGGAGACGGCGGCGCTGAGCTTCGGCCCCAGCGGCTTCACCGTCACACCCGTCACGCGCAGGGTGGGGGAGAGGGGCACGGGGAGGGGGAAAGCCTGCCTTCCTGCCGCCCGCGTCGCGGCTTCCGAAAGCTCGGCGTAGGGGAGACGCACGGGCACGCTCAGGCTCACGCCGGGGGTGGGCGGCGGGGCGACGCGAAGTGGGGGCAGGGGCGAGGGCATGTGGGCGGAAGCGCGGCCCAGCCCGGCGTCCAGATCGAACGTCGCGCCGACCGTCAACTTGAGTGCGTCGTCCGTGAAGCGGAAGGGGCTGACACTCAGGCTGCGGGGGGTGACGCGGGCGTAGGCGGGGTCTGGGGTGGGGAGGGTCCACGGTCGCTGAACCTGCGCCCATACCGTTCCGGCCCGCGCCCGCAGGTTCGCCCCCTCTCGCACGGCCCGCGCCACCTCCGCCGCCACCCGGTCGAGTTGTGCCCGCACCTGCCCATCCACCAGCGACCGCACGCTCACCCGCACGCCCTCGGTGAGGTCCACGCTCAGGGGGTCGGTCCACTCGTAGTCGCCCTTCACCCGCGCGCCCGCCTCCCACTCGGGGGTAACGAAGGGGGCCACGCGCAGGCTGACCGTCGCCGCACCGCCGAAATCGCGTGTCAGGAAGGAGCCGAGGCCCGCCGGGGTCGCCCGGAAGCTCGCGCGGATGGGCACGCTGACGATCAGGGCGTCTCCCTCCGGCGCAGTCCGAAGGCTGACGTGACCCGCCCGCATCACCGTGCCCGTGAGCCTCACACTCAGCAGGCCACCCAAATAGTCCCGCGTTTCGTCCACCCGCGCGAACTCGGCGGGCACCCGCGCGTTCGCCGCTCCCTGCACCCCCGCCAGCGGGACGGTGACGGGCAGCGTCAGCAAGGACAGGGCGGAGGCGTTCTCGGTCATCAGCACGGTGAGGAGAGCGGGCAGGAGCAGGCGTCTCATGGAATCGGATTCAGGCTAGGGGAGAGGGATGAGGAGACGGGCCTTTCCCACACCCTACACCCCACATCCCACTACCCTCCTTCCCATGTGGGCGCAACACGACCTCCGGCTCCGGCCCCTTCCGCGCGGCTTTCACCTCATCACGCGGGAGGTGGTGGGTGCCGTGCCCGAACTCGCGCGGGTGCGGGTGGGGCTGCTGCATGTTTTCATCACACACACGTCGGCCAGCCTCGCCCTGAACGAGAACGCCTCGCCCGACGTGCGGCGGGACTTCGAGCGGTACTTCACCCACCTCGTCCCCGACGGCTGGCGGGACTTCGAGCACACGCTGGCGGGACCGGACGACATGGCCGCGCACATCAAGGCGAGCCTGCTCGGCCCCAGCCTGAGCTTGCCCGTGCAAGGCGGTCGGCTGGCGCTGGGGACGTGGCAGGGCGTGTACCTCTGCGAACACCGGGACGAGGGCGGGGCAAGGAGGCTCGTGCTGACCCTGCATGGCGAGGAACGGTAGTCACTCCCCCGGTCTGAGTGTCAGCGTCCGCGTTCGGCCCCAGTCCGCCTCGTCCGTGCTCATGGGCAGGTATTCACCCCGCGCCCACAGCGCCTGCTGGTCGCTGACGTTGCCGCCGAAGGGCGAGCCGCTCTGCCCGAGGCTGCCGATGTAGAGGCTGCGGTTCATGTCGCTCAGGTCGATGATGTGGCGGTAGCTCGCCCCGTGGGTCTGCCGCAAGGTCTCCGGGTCGGGGCGGGCGACGTTGACGGTGTTCGTGCCGCCGGGGGTGGGCGTGGTGTGGTTGAACAGCCACGCGAGGGCCTTCACGTTCCCGAAGGCGCGGTGGTTGCTAGCGACGGTATGGACCTTGCCGTAGGTCCAGCCGTCCACGTTGGAACCGAGGCGGGCGGCCAGACCATCTACGGTGCGGCTCAGGCTGGCGCGGAGTTCGGCGGCGCAGTCCACGCGCTCGGCGGCCTCGTTCCGGCACAGCTCGCCCCCGGTCCGCAGTTGGTTCAGCACGGCGAGGCTGTTCACGCGCGTCCCGTCGCCCACCTCGTCCGCCGCCATTGCCTGAAGCTGCACGAGCCACGCCTCGAAGATGGTGGCGGGCACGCTCGCCGTCGTCTCGTTGCCGTCCCAGTCCTGCAATCGGGCAAGAGCTTCCCGGCTGAGGTCGCCCTGCGGCTGGGTGGCGAGCAGGAAGGGCTTAAGGTCACGCCACACGAGGCTCACGGTATCGAACTGGACAGCCTTCACATCGTCCATCGTCAGCCCGGCGGGCTTGGCCGTCAGCAGTTCGGTGATGCGCGCAGCGCGGTACGGCTCGGCCCAGTTGCGGATGTTCCCGAGGTTGAAGGGGTAGCCGTCCGGCACGACGCGGTTGTTGGCGGTGACGACGAGGCCATCGGCGGGATTGAAGGTGTGCGGCAGGCGCTCGAAGGGGACGTAGCCCGCCCACTCGCGGGAGCCGTCGCCGGGCACGGGGAGCGAGCCGTCCCAGCCGTTGCGGAGGGGAATGCGTCCCGGCGCGTAATACCCGGTGTTCCCGTCCACGTCGGCATAAACGAAGCTCTGGCTCGGGGCCACGTAGCGGCGAAGCGCGGTCACGAAGTCGTCCCAATTCCGCGCGTAGTTCAGGCCGAGGAAGGCGTCGAAGGTCGTGTCGTTCGGTTGCAGCGCCGTCCAGCGCAGCGCCACGCGCGGCCCGAGCGTTCCCGCGCCCACGTCGCTGACGATGGGGCCGTGGCGGCTCTCGCGGACGGTGAGGCGCACGTCGGGGCCGCCCTTGACCCGGATGACTTCCGTGCGCGAGGTCAGGGGCGCGTTCTCCGGCTCGATGTAGAGGTCCTGCACGTCGGGATTCACGTTCGTCACGCCCCACGCGATGCGGTCATTCCGCCCGATGACGATGCCGGGCAGGCCGGGGATGGTGGCCCCGATGGAGCGCAGCGTCGGCCCCTGAAGGTCCGCCAGATACCACAGCATCGGGCTGGTGAGCGCGAGGTGCGGGTCGTCCGCGAGGATGGGCTTGCCGCTCGCTGTGCGCTCCCCGCCGATCACCCAGTTGTTGCTCCCCTTGCCGGGCACCCGCTCCAGGCCGAGGGCGCGGGCGGCGTTCAGGTGGGTTTGGAGGGCGGTCAGAGTTGCGTCGGGAAGGGCGGCGGCTTGAGCTTTCGTCTCTGTTGCCCGTCCCGTCACCCCGATCTCTTCCCGGCTCAGGATGGTCGGCCCATTCATAGGGTAGGGGGGCAGAACGGTATTCAACCCCTGCGCGCCCAGCCGCCGCAGCACGCGCGAGGCGAGCAGTTCCTCGTCGTAGTTCCCGCCGAGGTCGTAGGCCATCAACTTGCTCCACGCCACGCTGTCCACGTCCGTCCACGGTTCCGGCGTGTAGCCCAGGATGCGGAACTTGGGGGCTAGCTTGCCTTGCTTCAGCCCCGCGTTCACCCCCGCCGTGTACGCGCTCACCAGCCGCCGCGAGCGTTCGGAGAGGGCGGGGAGGATGGACCCCGCCGCCCGGTAGAAGCCCCACGTCCGCAGGAAGCGGTCTTGCGGCAGAGCGGCCTCCCCCAGCACCTCCGCGAGCCGCCCCTGCGTCACCCGCCGCTGGAAGTCCATCTGCCACGCCCGGTCCTGCGCGTGGACGAAGCCGAGCGCGAAGAGGGCGTCGGCGTCGCTCGCCCGCGCCCGGATATGCGGCACTCCCCAGCGGTCACGCGTGACGGTCACGGGACCGGACAGCCCGGAGAGCGTCACCGTCCCGCTCACCCGTGGGTTGGAGGTCGCCCGCAGCCACAGCACCGCCCCGAGCGCCGCCCCCAGCACGAGCAGCACGACCCACAGCAGGCCGCGCCCCAGCCGCCCCGCCCACCTCTGCCGCGTCCTCAACGTCATTCTGACCCCCTTTTGAAGTGGGTCCAAGATAGTGCGTCTAGGCCGCCCGACGTTGCGCCAGCACCGCCCCCGCGAGGATGAACGCGCCGCCGAGCAGGATGGCGGGCCGCAGCGCCTCGCCCAGAATGAGGAAGGCCAGCAGCACCGTGAACAGCGGCTCCAATGTGCCGACGAGGCTGGCCCGCGCCGCCCCCAGCCGCGCGACCGCGCCGTACAGGGCGGGCACGGCGACGACGGTGGCGACGAGCGCCATACCGACGATCACGCCCCACTGCGTGAGGGTTCCGGGGATGTCCAGGGTCCCGCTCCCCGCCGCGAGCAGCGCGAAGCACACTCCCGCCACGAGCGCCATGTGCCCGGTCGAGGCGAGCGCCGGAATGCCCCTCAACCACCGCTCCGAGGCGAGGAGGTAGACGGCGTACAGCGCCCCCGCCCCGGCGGCCAGCGCCAGCCCCACGGGGTCCCGGTCGCCCGCCCCCGGCACGCCGATGACCAGCCCCAACCCAAGTGCGGCGAGCGCCACCGCCCCCAGCCGCGCCGCGTCGGGCCGCCGTCCGGCGAGCCACCCGAACAGGATCACGAAGGCGGGCGCGAGGTACAGCAGCAGCGACGTGGTGCCCGCCGTGATGCGCCCCAGCGCCGCGAAGTAGAGGGTGGTCGCCAGCGCGTAGAGCAGACCCACGGCGAGTAACGGCCCCCGCTGTCGCCACGTCAGCCCCCGCCCCGCCAGGGGGAGGAGCATGACGGCGACCAGCCCGAAGCGCCAGGCGAGGAGGTCGAAGCTCCCCAGCCCCACCTGCCCGGCGACCTTGCCCCAGATACCGATGGTGCCCGCACCCAGGGCCGCCACGAGCGCCAGCCCCAGCCCGGAGCGCGTGCGGTCGGCGTCGGCGGTCGCGGGTTGGGCGGGCGCGGTCGTCATGGGGGCGAGGGTAGAGCATGGGGGAGGGCTGGGTTGGCGGGAGAGAAGGGCTTGTCTGGCCTATGGATTCGCCTGGCAAGGCGGAGGTTAGTTCTGATAAACGGTGGAGCGCGTGGGGATGGCGTGCCCGTTCACCCCCTCCCAGCCTCCTCCCTCAAGGGGGAGGAGCAAAAAGCTCCAACCTCGCGCCCTTCCCCTCATGACTTCCCGCTCATCCCTCTAAGTCCGCTGACGGCTGAAAGCTGACTGCTGACCGCTGCCCCTTCCTCACCCCCCTCCCCGACCCGTGCGGCACAATGGAGCGTGTGACCCTGCCGCCCGCCCCCCCTCTTCCTCTGCCGTGGCGGGTGGTGGTGCCCCTGCCCGTGCCCGCGCTGGACTACGCTCCCCCCCACGGGCGGGGTGGGGCCGTGCCGCTGGGCTGCCGGGTTCTCGTGCCCTGGCGCGGCGAGCTGGCGGTGGCCCTGGTCGTCGGTGAGGGGGACCCGCACGGTGCCCACCGCCTGCGTGAGGCGGTTCACGTGCTGGACGACGAGGAGGGGCCGTGGGTGCCTCCCGCCACGGTGGAGGCAGTGACGGCCTGGGCGCGCGACGCCCGACTCCCCGCCGGGCTGGTGTGGGGCGACCTGCTCGGCGTGGGCTGGACGGCCCGGCACAGCCACCGGGTCCGGGCGGTGCCGGGGGCCGACCTGAGCGCCTTCGGGCGGCGTGCCCCGGCGGGGGAGTGGGCGGCGGCGAAGGACTATTCCCCGGTCCTCCTCGACGCCGTGCGCGAACAGGGGTTGCTGGAGGAGACGTTTCAGACCACCTCGCGCACCCGTGGGCTGGTCCGCGCCCGCTCTCTGGCCGAAGTGCCCGCCGCCGCCCGTATGGTCCCCGTCCTGCGCGCCGTGCCGGACGCTCCTCCTCCTCTGACCGCGAAGGGACGGCAGGCGTGGGTGTGGCTCGCCGAACACGGGCCGCACCCCACGCTGAGCGCCTGGGCGCGCGGTGCTGGGGTGGGAACCGGGGTGGTCTCCGGCGTGATGAACGCAGGCGGGGCCGAGACGGTGATGGTGGAGGCCGACCCGCCGCCTGCCTGGGCGTGGCTCGTTCAGAATGGTCCCGCCGAATCCTTGACATCCTGGGCGACGAGAGCGACGGCGGACGGCATCCCCCTCTCGCCTACAGGGGCGGGCACGCTCGTCGCGCGGGGGTGGGCGGACGTGGTACAGGAGGCTGCGCCGCCGCCAGCCCTTCCCGAACCGGGAGACTCCTGGCTCACCCCCGACCCTGACCGTCTCCCGGAAGTTCCGGCGTGGCGGCTGCACGGGGGGCGGCCCGCCTCGCGCTTCCGCACGCTCGCCCCGCGTATTTCCCGGCTGCTGGGGCAGGGGCGCTCCGTCCTCGTCCTCGCGCCCGACCACGCGACCCTGCGCCGCGCGTGGGACGGGCTGTCGGGCCTCGCGGCGACGGCGGGCACCCGCGCCGTGCAGGTCAGCGGGGCTTTGAACGAGGGGCAGCGCGAACACGCTTGGACCCTCATTCGCTCGGAGCGGGCGCGGCTGGTGATCGGCTCCTACCTCGCCCTGACCGCGCCCCTGCCCGATCCGGCCCTCGTCGTCGTGCTGGAGGAGGCGAGCGACGCTTACAAGCTCCCATCGGGGTCGCACGCTTTCGTCCCCGACGTGGCCGCCCGCGTTGCCCAGGCGCATGACGCCGCTCTCGCCCTCGTGGGAAGTGCCCCCGCCGCCGAGAGCGTGCCCCTGCCCGGCGCGGTGCTGCCGCCGCCGCGTGCGCGCGTGCATGTGGTGGACTACGCGAATCCGCCCGAGCAACCCGAACTCGGCCCGCTGAGCGGCGTTCACCTCACCCCCGGCGACCTCGGCTACCCGGTGAGCCACGACCTCGCACGGCTGCTGCGGCAGGTGCAGGAGCGCGGGCGGCAGGCGGCGCTGCTCGCCCCCCGGCGCGGGTACTCGGCCCTGCTGCGCTGCCCGACCTGCGAACACATCCCCCAGTGCCGCAACTGCGACGTGGCGCTGCGTTTCCACCACGACACCCGCCAGCTCACCTGCCACCAGTGCGGCTACCGGGTGGCCGTCCCCGACCGCTGCGACGTGTGCGGCGAGCAGATGTGGAAGGCGCGCGGCCCCGGCACCGAATGGATCGCGCAGACGGTGGAGAAGCTCGCCCCCGGCCTCCCCGTCTACCGCTACGACCGCGACCATCAGGACGACCTCTCGCCCCTGTACGCGGGGGAGAGCGGCGTGGTGGTGGGCACCCAGCTCCTGCTCTCGCAGGACGCGCCGCCCAACCTCGCCCTGCTGGGCGTCACCCTGGCCGACACGTGGCTCAACCTGTCGGACTTCCGCGCCTCCGAGCGGTATCACCGCCTGCTGCGCCAGCTCGCCGAGTGGCACCCGGAACGCGCCCCCATGATCGTCGTGCAGACCTTCCAGGCCGACCACCCGGCGTTGAGGGTCCTCGTGGAGGGCCGCGACGCCCTCGCCTACCCCGCCGCCGAGGAGCGGGTGCGGGCCGCCCTGGGGTATCCGCCCCACGCCCGCCTCGCGCAGGTGGAGGTCGCCTCCCGTGATCCTCAGCGGGCGAAGATCGCGGCCCAGGAGGTCTTCGACGCTCTGCACGGGGCCGGAGCGGGGGCACACGAGGTCTTAGGCCCCGCACCCAGTCCAGTCGCCCGATTGCGTGGCGTCTACCCCTACCACCTGCTCCTGCGTGCCCGCGACGACGCGCGCCTGTCTCAGCTTCTCTCCACGCTGGACCGCTCGTGGAAGGCGCGCGTGCGCGTGGATGTGAACCCACGCGGCGGGTTGTAAGTGGGCACGGACATCCACGAGTCCTACGAGGTCCGGGAGGGCGGGCGCTGGGTGGAGCGGGTCTTCCAGCCGCCCGCCGACTTCCACCGCATGACGGCCAGGGAGCGGGCCGCCTACTTCGACCATCCCGCGCGCCTGACCCGCAACTACGCCCTTTTCGCCATCCTGGCCGACGTGCGAAACGGGGTTGCGGACGTGCCCGGCAGCACATTCTTCCCCACCATCGCCCCGCCGCGTGGCCTGCCCGCCGACGTATCGCCCAAGATTCGGCGGGCCAGCCGGGACCTCGGCGACGGCGAGGAGGACGAGGAGTGGGGCTACAGCCACTCCTGGTTCACCCTGCGCGAGCTGCTGGAGTACGACTGGGAGCGGCGCGTCGTCCGCTTGGGCGTGGTGAACGCGGCGGAGTACGCCCGCTTCCGCCGCGAGGGCAGGCCGGGCGGCTGGGCGGAGGCCATTGCGGGGCCGAACGTCGTTCCGGTCAGCCATGCGGAGATGGACGCCCTGCTGGAGCGTGAGCCGCACCTCGTCCTCCTGTCGTGGAAGGAGCCGGGGATGGGGCACCCGGCGGCGCGCGATGGCCGGACCTACATCACCTCCGTCCGCTGGGAGGAGACGTGCTCAGAGGCGGTCGGCCCCTTCGTGACGCGGACGCTGCCCTTCCTGCGCGCTCAGGTGGACGACCCGGACGACCTGCGGCTGGTCTTCTGGTTCAGCAGTTGAGCCGCCCCGCACCCACGATCTGAATGATCGCCTGCGCGAGTGCCGGAGTTCCGGGCGCTGCCCCAGCTTCCTGCGCTGAGGCGCTCACTGCCGCCCTTCCCGCTTCCTTGACCCTCATCTGACGAGCTTGGTCGCCTGGGCTAAACTGCCCTCCATGATCCGTCTCGCCGTCCTCGCCGACCTGCACGCCAACCTGGAGGCGACGCGGGCGGTCCACGCGGACGTTCAGAGGCGCGGCATCACCGACATCTGGGTCCTCGGCGACCTCGTGGGCAAGGGGCCGCGCCCCCGCGAGGTGGTGGAATGGACGCAGGCGCACGCCTCGCGCGTTATCCAGGGCAATTGGGACGCCCGCGTGGCCGGGGCCACCCACCGCCCGCAGGACCTCTGGCCGCGCAGCCAACTCACGCCGGGGCAGCTTCAGTACCTGTCCTCCCTTCCCTACGGCATCGAGGAGCAATTCGGCGGCGCGTGGTGGCGCTTCGTTCATGCGAGCAGCAAAGGCCTCTTCCACCGCCTGTACCCGCATTCCAGCCTCGCCGAGCAGCTCGACGCCTTCGCGCCCAACCCGCAGTTCGGCCTCCTCCAGCACGCCGATGCCCTGGTCTATGCCGACGTTCACGAGACCCTGATGCTGGACGTGGAGGGCCGTCCCCTCATCAACACGGGGTCGGTGGGCAATCCGCTCGACAGCACGCTCCCCAGTTACCTGATTCTGGAGTTCGACCCGAACGGCCCCGCCCACACCGCTGCCTTTGTCCGGCTCACCTACGACCGCGCGGCGGAAATTGCCGTGGCTGAGGCGAGCGGGATGCCCTTCACGCGCGAGTACATCGCGGAATTGCTGACGGGGGCGTATCAGAAACGGCGGGCGCGGACGGGGGAATGAGGGTTGTGGGAGGAGAAGGAGAGCTTCTGCCAGGTGGAGAGCATTTTTCCTTCTATAGTTACTTAAATCATGCCGTCTATTCTAAATACTTAGAATTATGTCTATAGTGGATCATATGTCGTCGAAATAATGTACCGCGAATAGGGGTTGACAGGGCAGGGGGAGAAATGCGAAAGGGACGGTGCTTATGGGCCGTCCCGACCTCAGTTTACTCCCACTCCCCGAGGCTTTTCGACTCCTGGCCCAGTGGCTGATGCCCCACATGCCGCCCAAACTGATCCACCCGCACGAGAAGATCAGCGACGCCGAACTGGTGGCGGTTGCGGTGCTCCAGCGGCTCCACAAAGTGCCGTACTTCAATCGGTGGTGGCGGTTGGTGAAGCTCAACCACTTCCCCCAGTTCCCATCGGAGGTGCAGGCCCGAGTGCGCCTGAAGAGGCTGACCCCGGTGATCGAGGGCGTCTGTGTCGAAGTCCAGGCACTGGACTTCGTGGTCGTGGACTCCGAACCCCTCCCGGTTTGTACCTTCAAACGCGCTCCCCGCTGCAAGTTTCGGGGGGCTGGACACGGGTTCAGCACCTCCGGCCCAGTTTACGGATTCAAGCTCCATGCCTGGACGATGCTCAACGGCAGGATTGCCAAATACGAGATTCACCCGGCGAACGAGCATGACTTCTCGGTCGGGTGTGTGATGAACCGGGACTGGCCCGCTTACAGCGGACCCAAGCAGATTGGGGATAAAGGCTACCAGTCGGGCACTTACCTGACGCCGCCCAAGAAGAATGCCAAACGACCTGACCCACGCTGGAAAAAAGAGTACGGGGTCGCCCGCAAGATCATCGAGTCCACGTTCTCGGTCCTCGTCGGTTCCGGGCTGCGTTGGGGGCAGGTCAAAACGCTGGAGAGTTTGCGACTCAAAGTGGCCCTCGTCGTCCTGGCGCACAACCTCAAGTTCCTCACCCTCGCTCCCTAACCCTACCTCCCCGCCAGAATCAACCCCTATTCGCGGTAATGTATAATCTCTCTTTGTGTCACATTAGGTAACAAATCTGAAGAAGTGAAGGCATCTTCGTATTCTGTGATCGTCTTATACATCTTGAATGCAACTTCCGCTCGTGAAAGTTTTGATGCAACTACAATCTGTTCCAACCAAGTTGAACACCAAAGAACTGACAGTTCCTTGTCGTCCTCATAATCAACGTCCATATATACGCCAACGGCGGTAAAGATAATACGAGCAAAAGAGTCGTCTGCCTCACGCAGTCTTTTCTCATATGCTATTTGAAGTAGGTGACGAGATAGTAGAAGGTTCTCGTCGCCACCAAGCCATCCAGCACCCCTAATCTTCTTTAGCGCGCGCGCTATAGCGATATTGTTGCTCCTTCCATTATAAATGGAACACGCCATGAGACCGTGGAGCATCAAAACGTTAGAGAGGTTGTATTTGTACAACTCTTGGTAGACATCCATAAGTTCCCGCTGTGTGTCTGTGATCTTTATAACTCACAGCCCTTATGCGCCAATTTCTCCCCGCTCCCGCATCCGCGCCGCCAGCTTGGCTGGCTCGAAGAGGCTCGCGCCGTCCCCGTAGCGGCGCCGCACCGCGCCCTGCACGAGCCACAGCGCGAGGCCCACGCCGACGAGGCTGATGACGAGGGCGGGAATCCGCATGATGGCGTTCACCTCGGCCACCTGCGCGTTGAAGGTGTCGGTGCCGAAACGGGCCGTCACCCGCCCGTAGTTGACGATGCTGTTCACCACACCGCCCACGAGGTCCACGACCGCGAAGGCGACGGTACCGAGGGCGAGGGCACGGTGAACCTGCGGGTCGCGCATGGCCTGTTGCGTGGCGGCGCGGTCCTCCGGCTTCTCACCGATGGAGGCGGCGTCGAGGAAGACGCGGAAGAGGGGCACGCTCGTCGCCGCGCTGATGAGGAAGAGAATGCCCGTCAGGTACGAGCGGGCGCTGTCCTTGATCGCGTACCAGAAGCCGTCCACGTACCAGAAGGCGAGCGCCCCCGAAAAGATCGCCCCCGCCCCGCCGATGATCGCCACCGGGCTGACGTTGCGGTTCACGAACAGGTCCACGAGCACGTACACGACCGGGATGAGCGCCGCGACCACGTAGGCCCGGATGTTCCCGCCCGTGCCGCCGCCCAGCAACTCCGCCACGCTGATGCCGCTGCCCAGGATGTTCGGACTCAGGATCAGGATGGGGATGATCAGGGTGAACACGAGGTCCCAGACGGTCTTGGGCACCCCGGAGCGGGGAGTGGTGACGGGACGGGGGGACTGCGGGACGGTCATGGGAGGATTGTCTCACCTGCGGGTGAGTGGTGAGTAGTCAGTGGGGAGTGGGTTGGGGCCATGTGGCACTTGCGCCGCGTGCCCGCAACGCTGGGGTCTCAGCACAGGCCGACCCCTCCACTCACCACTCCCCACGGACCACGGACCGCCTCTCAGTCCTCGTGCCCGTGCCCCGATTGCCCGCGCCTCCCGCTGACCTCCTCGCGCACCTCGGCGATGAAGTAGGTGCAGGCCTCGGCGCAGGGGATGGCCCCCGGCACGCCCGAGAAGAAGGTGCGGGGCAGCCGCTCCCCGGCCCACAGCCGCGTCTTGAGGCAGCCGCTACAGACATCCTTCGCCACGTTCTCCACCTGCTCGGGGGTGGCGCGGCTCACCTTCGCGTAGATGCCGGTCTGGCGGCGGGCGGTCGTCGGCCACGGGGTAGCGCGCAGAGTGTGGCAGTGCTGGGCGTACCCCTCCTCCACGACGGCGGGATAGAGAGTGTGGACGCCGCGCGGCAGGTCCTCCTCCGACAGCACCGCCCGCCAGCCGCGCGGCAGATTGCGGAGGGTGTGGACGGGGCGGTGGTGTCCGCCCTCGTCGCGGCGGGTGAGGTCGCGCAGGCCCTCGGGCGTGACGACGGTGGTCAGGTCGTCGGCGGGGCAGCCCTCGTCCAGCGCGTGCCTCAGCTCGAACATGCCCGCTTGGGGAGTGATGAGCGCCTCGCCCAGGCGGGTGCCCCGGCGGGCCAGCCCCAGGAAGGCTCCCCACGCCGCCGCGTGTCCGCGCTCCACGTCCCCCCCGCGCTCCGACGCGCCGTGTGCCTCCTCCGCGAGGTGCAGCACCACGTCGGCCACGGCGGAATGGGTCCCGACCGGCTTGGCGTAGTACACCGTCTGCGGCCCATGCGGGTTGTCAGGAAACTCGGTAATTTCCCCCGTCAGGCCCATGTCCTCGGGAATCGTCTCCAGCGTGTGCCAGCCCTCGGAGGCGAAGAAGGGCACGACGACCACGCGGGGAGCGCGCACCTTTTCCGGCCAGGTGCCCACCTTCGGCTCCTCGTCGAGGAAGAGGGCGTGGACCTCCGCGAAGTGACCCGCCTCACGCAGGCGGTCGGCGTTGCCGTAAATCACCCGGTTGGAGTTCTCGTTGCGGGTGGTGCCGTGCCCCAGCACGATGAGGGCCGTGTCCTCGGCGCTGAGGTCGGGCAATGCCTCGCGCGCCCGCGTCAGGATCACGTCGCCCATGCCGGGGTGGACGCCGTAGGGCAGCGTGTAGCGCACCGTCCGCCCACCGAGCACACGTGCCACGCCCTCCGGCGGCACCGGTCCCTGATGGCCGAGGCCGAGTTCGCGCGGGATCACCGTCTCGGTGAAGTAGCCCTCGGAGATGAACATGGGGATGACCGTCACGTCGGTGCTGGCGGTCGTCCTCAGCACCTGCCGCAGCGACGGTTCCTCCTTCCAGTAGCCCTCCACCACCTCGTCGAACAGGCCGCGCCCGCGCAGCAGCTCCGCGTAACGGTAGACCGCACCCGCCGACTCGCCGTTCAGGTGGGAGCCGTGACCGATCAGCACGAGAGAACGCATATGAGTGCAATCTAACGCCGCTCGGGGCGCGCGATTGTCCCGCGTCCCTCCGTCTCCGGTCCGGCATAAATCGCCCTGAAGTGTGTCCTCACACACGCTGGGGGGAAGGGTGCGAGGTTGGGAGGCGTCCGCACTCTTCATCCCCGACTCTTCAGGAGGTCTTCCCATGTTCTTCCAGCAACGTGACCGCCACGAGCAGATGGCCCGCCTCGACCCCCGCGACACCAACATGGACGGAACGGTCAGCCCGCAGGAGGCCGCCGCGTACATTCAGGACTACATGCAGAACGCCTCCCCCGAGGAGCGCCGCCAGATCATGCAGGAGTACTTCGGACAGATGCCGCAGGACCAGCGCCGACAGATGGGCGAGGCCATCGTGCAGAGTCCCTACAACCCGGTGCAGAACGTGCGTCACGACGACGACGACGACCTGATCGACGCCTACACCCGCACCGCGCAGGCCCCCATGCAGCAGGGTGGCCGCAGCCCGTTGGAGGCCGCCTTCGGCCAGGGTGGGGCGCTGAGCAACCCGATGGTCAAGGCGGGTCTCATCGGTCTGGCTGGAATGATCGGCAGCCGAATGCTACGCCGCTAGACTGAGAAAACAAGCAAGATCACGCCCCCGGTCCGCGCGGCTGGGGGCGTTCGCCGTGGAAGCTGCGTGGGGAAGACCACAGGAGGGCGGAGCAGGATTTCTTCTGCCCCTCCCCCCTGAACTCCTGATGTGCAATAGGAACCACACGCGCCAGACGTATGTTTTGCACCCCCTGCGGGAGAAGGCCGGGGAGAGGGGTGAAGAGCACCGCTCATCCTGCTGTTAGACGACAAAAACGTGCCTTCCCCTGAACCCGCAGGACACATCGGACGACCCCTGGGGGAGGCTGGGACTGGTACAGCTCCGCAGGAGAGGGGGTGAGCGGGCATGGGTGCCCGGAACATAGTCCGACGACCCCTCGCTTCCCCCTTGCAAGCAAACGGACTTCCAAATCCCGCTGGCGGCTGGGAACCGGCGACCAACCTCTCCCCAACCCTCAAGCCCGACTGTGAACCCTTCGCGCAATTGCCCCCGCACCCGACCCGCTAGAATCGCCCCCAATGCCCCTCTCGTACCTCGCGCGCATCGCGCAGACGCCCGCCCCGACCTTCGAGGAGGAGGAGAGGGCGGACCTCATGGCGCGGCTGTGGGAGGGCCTCGGCTACCACACCGAGCGCGACGAGGTGGGCAACGTCCTCACCCGCATCACCCCGCCCGGCACCCAGGGGCGGCCCGCCCTGCTCCTCGCCGCGCACCTCGACACGGTGTTCGCGCGGGGCACGGACGTGACGGTGCGTGAGGAACGCGGGCGGCTCGTCGGCCCCGGCGTGGGAGACAACAGCGCCAGCCTCTCGGTCGTAACGGCGCTGCTGCGCGACCTGCGCGGCCACGAGGGACAGCTTCAGCGCCCGCTGTGGGTCGCCGCCAACGTGGGCGAGGAGGGGCTGGGCGACCTGCGCGGGGCCAAGCACCTTCTCGCCCGGCACCGCCCCAGCCTCGGGGCCTTCATCGCGGTGGACGGGTATCTGGGCGTGGCGGTGACGCGGGCGGTGGGGGTACGGCGCTACCGGGCGGTCTTTCAGGGACCGGGTGGGCACTCGTGGGGCGATCAGGCCCCGAGCGCCCTGCACGCGCTGGGGGTGGCGATCAGCGCCCTGTACGCCCTGCACCGCCCGCTCTCGCCCCGCACGACCCTCAACGTGGGCCTCGCCTCGGGCGGCACGAGCGTCAACTCCATCGCGGGCAGCGCCGAACTTCTCCTCGACCTGCGCTCGCTCGACCCGCAGGCCCTCGCCGACCTCGACGCGCGGGCGCAGGCGGCCCTGCACGCGGCGGCCCGTGAGGTGGGGGTCAGCCTCCATCTGGAACGGGTGGGCGACCGCCCCGGCGGAGACCTCGGGGCCGAGCCGCTGCTCGACCTTGCCCGCGACGCCGCCCTCGAACACCGCGCCGACCTCCGCCTCGCGTCCAGCAGCACGGACGCCAATGCCGCCGTTCCCCACGCGCTGCCCGCCATCGCCGTCGGCGTCTACCGGGGCGGCAACGCCCACCGCGAGGACGAGTGGGTTCAGGCGAGCAGCCTCGCGCCCGGCCTGCGCTTTCTGCGCCGTGTGGTGGACCTGTATCAGCGGCGTCCGGTGGCGTAGGAGCGGTCAGCTTTCAGCGATCAGCCGTCAGCTCCCAGGGTCCGATCAGAAGTTCGGCGTTCGTGCTTGTGAGGATGGTTTCCCCTCCAAACCCGGAGAGTTGCCGAGCAGAGGGGAAGCTCTGAGGCCAGTTCCACTCGCTCCCTTACCCAGAGACACTCTTCTCAACCGGACTCCCGGTGCTGCAAGGTTCGTCGGGGCAAGACCTCTATTCCAGTTCTGAAGATGTGCAGGACCCGCCCACCGCAAGCTGACTGCTGAAAGCTGATGGCTGACGGCTGACTGCCTCCCGTCCCCCCACCCCCCGCCCATTTTTTGTGACGGGTGCGGCATTTTCGGCCCACCAACTTCCCATCTGTCAGGGGCAGAATGGGAGGGGAAATGACTGCTTCCCCACGCCGCCGCGCGGCCTCTCACCTGTCCGTGTTCCTCGCTGCCGCAACCGTGCTGACGACCGGACCGCTGGGGAAGGGTGCCGGAGCGCAGGTCAGCCCGGCGCAGGTCAACCCGGCACAGGTCAACCCCGTCGCCCCGTCCGCCGTCTCGCCCGCCCAGGCGACCTTCGAGCAGGTCAACCTGCTCATCCAGAAGGAATACGGCGGCCTGTCTACCGTGGACCGGGTGGCGCTGGGGCGCGAGTATCAGGCCCGGCTCGACGCCGTGTGTGCTCCAACGCCGACGACCTGCCCTGCCGAGAAGGCGTATCCGGTCATTGAGGCCGAACTCACCGCCCTCGGCGACGAGCACAGCTTCTTCCAGACGCCGGAGGACTTCCGCGACTTCGTGGCGAGCGCGACGGGCGGCAACCGGCGGCAGTTCGGGGTCAAGCTCGCCCGCCTGGATGGCGAGAACCGGGTGGTGCTGGAGATCGTGCCCCAGAGTGCCGCCGAGGAGGCGGGGCTGGTGCGTGGCGACGTGCTGCTCACCCTCGACGGCCAGCCGTACACCTTCGCCGGGCTGCGCGAGGCGCGGATCGCGGGCCGCACGGTCGCGTTGGGGGTCGAGCGGGCGGGCCAGCCGCTCACCGTCTCCCTCACGTCGCGCGACAGCTCCACCCGCGACCTGCCCCGGCTGAGCTTCGCGGGGCCGCAGGGGAACGTGGCGGTCCTGCGGATTCCCACCTTCCTGTCGGGCGGCGGCATCGCCCAGCGCGTTCACGAACTCGTGGCCGAGGCGCGGCTGCGCGGCGCGGCAGGCATGATCGTGGACCTGCGCGGCAACACGGGCGGCAGCCTCTCCGAGTGCGACAGCTCGGTGAGCGCCTTCGTGCCCGCCTTCACGCGCGTCGCGCGGGGCGCAAACGGGGAAGCCTCCACCCGCGTGGGCCGGGGTGCCCGGCTGGAGGATGGCCGCAGCCTCGGCGGGGTCCGCAGTCCCCAGCTCTGGACCGGGCCGCTCGCCGTCCTCGTGGACGAGGGCAGCGCGTCGTGCAGCGAGTTCTTCGCCTACGAGGTTCAGTACGCCGGACGCGCCCCCATCATCGGCGAGGCGACGGCGGGCGTAGGCAACACGGCCACGCGCGTCTTCCCGGTGGGCGAGGACGCCGCCCTCCAGCTCACCATCATCAACTACGCCAAGCCCGACGGTTGGCCCTACCCCACCCAGATCACGCCCAACGTAGTCCTCGACCAGACCGAGAACGACGTGCGGCTGCTCACGCGCGGCCAGGACACCCTCCTCAACCTCGGCCTTCACGCCCTCGCCACCGCCCCGACGTTGACGCAGGACCAGAACCGCTCGTTGCCTTGAGAGCGGTTGGCCGAGAGGGAAGGTCCAAACGGTGCCTGTCAGGGCAGCCGGGAGAGGAGGGCCGTGAAGTCCCCCGCCAACCTGTACTCCCCAAGTGCCGCCGGAATGACCACCGAGCGGAGGGGAGCGAGCGTGACGCCGCCCTCCGCCCACGTCAGCCGCGCCTCCCCGCTTGTCACCGTCAGGGCGTGGAAGCTCTCGCCGCGCGTGTCGCCCGTGAGCGGTGCGCCTCCTGTCAGGCGTTCCAGAACGAAGTAGTCGCAGCGGGTGAGTTCCCGCGTCTCGCCCGGCTGGAGGGCTTCGCTCGTCATCAACGTGGCCTGAGCGGTCGTCGTGACGATGGCGCTCTCGTGGAGGTGGAGGGTACGCCCGGCGCTGGCGGGGCGGTCCCAGTCGTAGACGCGGTAGGTCAGGTCCGAGGTCTGCTGCACCTCGTACAGGAAGAGGCCCGGTCCCAGCGCGTGCAGCGTCCCGGCGGGCATCAGCACCGTGTCGCCCGTCGTGACGGGGTGGCGGTGGGCGTGGTCCATCACCCGTCCGCCCAGGATGGCCTCGCGCAACAGCCCCGCCTCCGTCCCCGGCCTCACCCCCGCGATGAGTTCGGCCCCCGGTGCCGCGTCGAGGATATGCCACGCCTCCGTCTTGCCAAGCTGGCCCTCACCCGCCAGCTCGCGCGCCTGCTCGTCGTTGGGGTGGACCTGCACGCTCAGCCACTCGGCGCAGTCCAGCAGCTTGATCAGGAGCGGGAAGCGGGTGCCCCGTGCCCGGCGTCCCAGCAACTCGTGAGGGTGGGCGGCGCTGAGTTCGGCGAGCGTGTGCCCGGCGTGGGGACCGCCCTCCACCTCGTTCTCCTCGTAGACCTCCCACGCCTCCCCGATGGGCTGGGGCGCTGCCGGGTCAAGCCGCCGCCCTCCCCACACCCTTTGCGCGAGCCGAGGCCGGAGGACGAGGGGCGCACGCGGGGAAGCAACCATGCCGCCCATGATGCCAGAGCGCGCCGGGCGCTCCCACAAGCAACACCCCACCCCTCGCCTCATGGACTGGGGGTGGGGTGGGGGAGGGTGAACTCACACCAACCTGTGTTGATTCGTGAGAATCAACCGAGCGGAGCGAGCAGCAACAAGGACCGGCTGGCGGCGATGGAAGAACATCCGGTGGTCTCCAGGATGTTCTGGAATCAGAGCAAGTCGGTCTCAGGCCTGGACGCGGCTGGGGCGGGTCACGGTGACGCCCGCATCCTCGCGCTTGGCCCCGGCGGCGTAGCCCACCTGGGCACCGAACTGCCACGCCAGCTTGATCATGAACTGGATGGCCTCCTCGTCGCGCGTCTGAATCAGGGTCCGCAGGTGTTCGGGCAGGCCGTCGGGCAGCGGCATCTGACTGAGCTGCTCGCCGTACTCCGCGCGGAGCTGCTCGAACCACTCGGCGTAGGGATTCGTCATGCCACTATCTTAATACGCCCACGCTCAAGCAATGTAAGTGAAGACGTTCATGGAAGGGGGGCGGGAGGGCTGGCTATGCAGGTGTCGAAGTTTGCCTCCGGGGCACTTTTTCCTTTCCCCAATGGTGTTACGCTTCACGCATGACGGCGACTCTGGCTTCGGACACCCACGACAGCGCCCCCGAGGGCACCCTGAGCATCAGCGAGTACGGCGCGCAGAAGGCCCTTGCCATCCTCGCGCAGAGCGGCAAGGAGAACGCGGGCGTGCGCGTGTTCATCAAGAGCGGCGGGTGCAGCGGCTACCAGTACGGCATGGCGATCGACGACCGCGAGCTGGACGGCGACACCATCGTCTTCGACCGGGGCGTGAAGCTCGTCGTGGACCGCATGAGCTTCCCGCTGCTGCGCGGCAGCGAGGTGGACTTCGTGGAGAACATGATGGGGGGCGGCTTCACCGTCCACAACCCCAATGCCACGAGTTCCTGCGGCTGCGGCCACTCCTTCCGCACGGACGGCTCCCAGTCCCCCGACGGGCAGGGCAGCGGTGGCTGCGGCACGCACTAGGACTTTTCCTGCAAGCTGCCCGGTGTCAGTCGCCGGGCGGTTGCTTTTTGGACTTTGGCCGGGAGGAGCGGCCAGCCGCCAGCCGCCAGCCGCCAGCGAAGGACGATGGACAGTCCCCGCGTCGGATTTGCCCGTGTGCGTCGGCCTGGGCTTGCTATTCTGCCCGCATGATTGTGCTCGGCGTGGACCCCGGCCTGGCGAACCTCGGCCTGGGCCTCGTCGAGGGGGACATCCGCAAGGCCCGGCACCTCCATCACGTCTGCCTCACCACCGAGAGCGCGTGGGTGATGCCCCGCCGCCTCCAATACATCCACGAGGAAGTGTCGCGCCTGCTCGCCGAGTACCAGCCGCAGGCGGTCGCCATCGAGAACCAGATTCTGCGGCGGCAAGCGGACGTGGCCTTCAAGGTCGGGCAGGCGTTCGGCGTGGTGCAGCTCGCGTGCGCGCAGGCGGGCGTGCCCATTCACGCCTACGGCCCCATGCAGGTCAAACGCTCGCTCGTGGGCACGGGCCGTGCGGACAAGGAACAGGTCATCTATATGGTCAGGGCGTCCCTCGGCCTCGGCGAGCTGTTCAACAACCACGCCGCCGACGCGCTCGCCCTCGCGCTGACCCACCTCGCGCACCAGCCCATGCTGGCCGCCGCCTCGCGCTCCCGCCCCCGGCTCGCGCGCACGTAGGCCTTCCCGCGTGGCCCTCGCTCTTCCGCTCGCCGCGTCCGTGGTGCTGACGTTCGGATGGCTGTGGTTCTTCGTGCGCCGCGACCGTCACCCCGAGCCGCCGTGGCTCCTCGCCCGGACCTTCGGCTGGGGCATGGTGGCGTGGGCCGTCTCCGCCGCCTTCGAGGCCAGCTTTCAGCGGCTGGGCGTGGCCGCCTTTGTCCTGCTCCTTGCGGCGGTGGTGGAGGAGGCCACCAAGTTCCTCGCGGCGAGCACCGTCGTCACCGAGCGGGCCTTCGACGAGCCGATGGACGGCCTCGTGTACGCCGTGACCGCTGCGCTGGGCTTCGCCCTGATGGAGAACGTCACCTACACCCTGGGCTTCGGCACCCACGCCGCCACCTGGCACGCCCTGCTCACCACGCTCGCCCACGCCCTGTTCAGCGCCCCGCAGGGCTATTCCCTCGGGAGCCGTCACCTGCGCGGCGGCGAGTACGCGAGCCACTGGTGGCGCTCGCGCGGGCTGCTCCTGAGCGTGGCGCTGCACTTCGTCTTCAACGGCCTCGTGACCGGGGGGGCGGGCTGGCCGCAACTCGCCGTGCTGGGCGTGGTCGTCGTTCTGATGGTCGTCCTGACACGGCGGTATTATCTGCATTTCGAGGAACACGCCCGCACCAATCCGCGTCCGCCCCAGTGACTCCTGTGTAGGAGCTACAACGTGGGATGGCCCGTCTGACCGTCCACCCAATGCTCGCCGTCCTCGTCGGCCTCATGCTTCCAGACGGGAAGGTGGACTTTGAGGTGTTCGATCAGGAAGTCGCACGCCTCCAGTGCCGCACGCCGATGCGGACTCGCCACGCCGATCAGGATGCTCGCCTCCCCCGGAAGCAGGCGGCCCACCCTGTGTTGGACGACGACCCGCATCTCACCCCAGCGCTGGCGGGCCTGCTTGGCCGCCTCCCGCATCACTCGCTCGGCCATCGGCGCGAACCCTTCGTACTCGATGGAATCCACCCGCTTGCCCTTGTTGGGAGAGCGTACCGTGCCCACGAAGTACGCCTGCGCGCCGTGCTCGGGCCGGACGAGGAAAGCGTCGGCCTCGGAGAGGAGAAGGGGCTGGTCCACCACCTCACACCGGGTTTCGTCGTCCGTGCCGCCCGCCACCGGCGGAAGGAAGGCCACCTCGTCGTCGGGCCTTAGCGTCTGGTCCGGCGTCGCGTACACCTCGTTGACCGCCGCCATGCATCCGCGCAGGCTCAGGCCATGTTGCGCCTCCACCCGCGTTGCCAGGTCCCGAACCGTCGCGCCCTCCGCCACGTCGAGCGTGGCCGTCTCCAGCCCGGCTTCCCGTTGCAGACGCGCAAAAAACACCACCATGACCCGCATGGCCGGAGCGTACCACGCCCCCTGGGCCTGGGCCGGGGTTGGGTGTTGACAAGATCGGGCGTGACCTGTATCTTTTCTGAGCCTCAGTTGAGGCGCGGAGCATGACAAGCGAAGAGGTGTGCGAGAAATAGCGTTGTTCACGCCCAGGTTCTGCGGAGCCTGGGTGT